>JAEHDK010000064.1 GCA_016880465.1 Micromonosporaceae bacterium | reverse complement strand
ACTCATCAAGGTTCGAGCCGTCGGCAAGGACGTACCACACATCCGGCCGGTCCGGCCCGGGCTTCCCGTAAGGATGGAAGAAGGGCTGTCGCAGCGACTTGCACACCGTGACGCGGAAGGTGCAGTCGTACTCCTTCGGCCTGTCGAGATCAGCCTCCGACACACACTGATAGAACACGCCGCCCTCGACACTGAACGAGTACGTGGTACAACCGACTCCGTCAGCGATATAGCTGCTGAACGACCTAAGTGCTCTCGCATGAATTAGTGCCGTTTGTTCGGGCGTGTCGGGGTGATCGGGGTGGCCAGGGCTTCGTGGTCGTTGTCCGGGGTGGGGACCACGTCGTAGTTCCAGTCCGGATGGAAGTCGTGTCGGGTGATGTGCCGGCGCAGCAGTTCGCGCATCTGTCGGTCGGTGATACGCAGCCCGGTGGGGTAGGTGTTCTCGTCCAGCATCGCCTTGACTGTCAGCCCGGTGCGGGTGGTGGTCGCGGCGATCGTGTTGACCACGACTTCGTGGCTGGATAGCGGCCGGCCGCGCCAGTTCATGGTGATGTGGCTAAACAGCCGATGCTCAACCTTGTTCCACTTCGACGTGCCGGGAGGCAGGTGCACCACGGTGATGGCCAGTCCGGTCTCGTCGGCGAATCGGGCCAACTCCGCCTTCCACAGCCGCAGCTTCGCCCCGTTCGAGCCACCCGAATCGGCGGTGACCAGCAGCCGCTGCGCCTGCGAATAGGCGTCCGCGCCGACGTGACGCCACCAGCGGCGGATCGACTCGGCGGCGAACATGGCCGTGTCGTGGTCGGTGCCCACGTTCACCCAGCCGGTGTTGGTGCCCATGTCGTACACCCCGTACGGCAGCGCCACCCCGACCGCGTCACCGGGAAAGTCGTGGACATCCACCTCGGTCGGCTCCCCGATCGGCTCCCACTCCCGCCCGTTGTTTTTGAAGTTGCCGACCAGCTCGCGTTTCTTGGTGTCCACACTGATCACCGGATCCCCGGCGGCCAGGAACTGCACCGCCGCGGCGTTGACGTACTCGAACTGGGCGTCCCGGTCCGGGTGCTGGCGACCTTCGACGGTTTTGGCGTTGGCCTGCAACCGGTACCCGGCCGTCTTGAGCAGCTTGGCCACCGTGTTCGGCCCCACCGCGAACCCTTGTGCGGTCAACGCCTCGGCCAGTTTGGTGGTCGACTTGTTCGTCCACCGCAACGGCGAGTCGGGATCGCCACGAGTGGCCGGATCCACCAGTTCCTCCAACGCGGCCACGACACCGGGCATGGTCTCGGTGACCGGCCTGCGCCCCGCCCCCTTGATCCGGACTCGACCGTCGGCCACGACGCCGGCCTTCAGATCGGCCACCCCGCGGCTGACCGTCTCCGGCACCACCCCCACCGCTGCGGCCACCTGTTTGATCCCGCCCCGGCCGATCCGCCGCGCCGCCGCGCCCAGCACCAACCTGCGCTGCCGCTCGTCCAACACGTCCCGGACCTCGGCATAGACAGCGGCGATCTGCTCAACGAAATGCTCAGCCTGACGGGTATCCACCCGCAGGCCATACCACATCCAACAAGATCATGTATACGAAGACGGCAGTAATTCATCCGCGAGCACTAACTCTGCGGCAGGAGCACCGCACGCCCCGCGACCCTCCCGTCACGAAGACGCTGATACACCGCCAAGGCGTCGCCGAGCGGGAAGGTCTCGACGTGTAGCCGGATCTTGCCGGCCTGGGCGAGGGCCACCACCTCGATCAGCTCGCTGCGGGTGCCCCAGTACGGCATCGTCACGGCCGCCTCCCACGGGAGCGCGCCAAACCGGACCGGCAGCGTGCCGCCGGCCAGGCCGATGATCGTGACGTCCGAGTCGACCTGAGCCGCCGCGGCGGCGAGGCCCATGGTGGCGTCGGCGCCGACGCAGTCGAGGACGAGGGCGGCACCGCGCCCGCCGGTCAGCTGCCGGATCCGCTCAGCCGGATCCTGGTCGGCGGGCAGAGTGTGGTCGGCGCCGGCCTCCTCCGCCAGCTCCAGCTTGTCGGCGGCGACGTCGGTCGCGATCACCGT
>JAEHDK010000594.1 GCA_016880465.1 Micromonosporaceae bacterium | reverse complement strand
CGGTCGCCGATTGAAGCGAGGACTTGAGTCCGTCGAGGGCGCCATCGAGCGCGGCCGTGGCGCTGGCCAGCTTGGCGGTGGCGGCGACCGCGCGCGCACGACCGGCGCGGCCGGCGCCACCCGGGAGGGGCGGCACCGTGAGCGTCGACGAGGCGTACCGCGTCTGCGCGGAGATCACGCGCAGCCAGGCCCGCAATTTCCACTACGGGATCCGGCTGCTGCCCGCGCCCAAGCGCGCGGCGCTGTGCGCCCTCTACGCGCTCGCGCGCCGCATCGACGATGTCGGCGACGGCGACCTTCCCGAAGCGCGGAAGGCCGCCGCGCTCGTCGACCTGCGTCGATCGCTACACGACATCGACGCCAGCAGTGGTGATCCAGTGCTGGCCGCGGTTGCCGACTGCGCCCGGCGGTACCCCGTCCCGCTATCGGCCTTCGACGAGATGATCGACGGGGTCGAGATGGACCTGACCGGGCGCCGTTACGAGACGTTCGACGACCTCGTTGATTACTGTCGTTGTGTCGCGGGTTCCGTCGGCCGCCTCTGTCTCGGCGTCTTCGGTTCCCGACCGGATCCCCGGGCACCGGGCTACGCCAACGCCCTCGGTATCGCGCTGCAGCAGACGAACATCCTCCGCGACATCCGCGAGGACCTCGCCAACGGACGGGTCTACCTGCCCCAACGCGACCTGGACCAGTACGGCGTCCAGCTCCGGCTCGACGAGACGGGAGCGCTGTCGGACGACGGGAACCTCGCGGCACTGATCGCCGCGGCCGCCTCCCGGGCCAGCCAGTGGTACGGCTGCGGCCTGCGGCTGCTGCCCCTGGTGGACCGGCGCAGCGCGGCCTGTACGGCGGCGATGTCCGGGATCTACCGGCGGCTACTCGACCGCATCGCGGCCGAACCGCACTCGGTGTACGGCGGCCGACTCTCGTTGTCCGGCTGGCAGAAGGCCGTCGTGGCCACCCGGGCCCTGATCGGCGTGCGGGCATGAGCCCGCGCGGCGGTGTTGTCGTCGTCGGCGGCGGGCTGGCCGGCATCACCGCGGCGCTGCGCTGTGCCGATGCCGGCCGGCCGGTCATCCTGCTCGAGTCCCGGCCAAGGCTCGGCGGCCTCGCCTCGTCGTTCCGCCGGGGCGACCTCGACGTGGACAACGGTCAGCATGTGTTCCTGCGCTGCTGCACCGCGTACCGCGCCCTGCTGGCTCGGCTCGGTGTCCAGGACCAGGTGCAGCTACAGGACCGGCTCGACATCGCGATCCGGTCCACCTGGGACGATCGGCCAGCCCGGCTGCGGCGCGCCCGGCTGCCCGCTCCGCTGCACCTGGGCACCGCGCTGCTGCGCTACCGCGTGCTCAGCCTGGCCCAGCGGCTGCGGTTTGCCCGCGCCGCGCTCGCGTTGCGCCGTCTCGACCGTGCCGATCCGACCGTCGACGAGGCCAGCTTCGCCGAATGGCTGCGGGCGCATGGGCAGGACGCCCGTACCATCGAGGCGCTCTGGGACCTGGTCGGCGTGGCCACCCTCAACGCGCGGGCGGAGCATGCCTCGCTCGCGCTGGCGGCGATGGTGTTCCAGGTCGGGCTGCTGACCGATGCCGGCGCGGCCGACATCGGCTGGTCCCGGGTGCCGCTGCAGCGCCTGCACGGCGATGCGGCGCAGGCCCGGCTCGCCGAGGTCGGGGCAGCCGTACACACCGGCCGGCGAGTGCACCAGCTCGAGCGGACCGCAGGCGGCTGGCTGGTCCGGACCAGATCGGCCGAGTACGTGGCCGACGACGTCATTCTCGCCGTCGCACCCCCTGCGGCCGAACTGCTGGCCCCGGCCGGAAGCCTCGCCGCACCGCCCGGTTGGTCGACCCGGCTCGGCGTCTCGCCGATCGTCAACATCCACGTCGTGCTCGACCGACCGGTTCTCGCCGAGCCGTTCGTCGCGGCCGTAGGGTCCCCGGTGCAGTGGGTCTTCGACCGAACCGTCCAATCAGGACTCGCCGCCGGTCAGTATCTCGCCGTCTCGCTGTCGGCCGCGGACGCGCTCATCGACGTGCCGGTCGCCGGCCTGCGCGAGCGGATCATGCCCGAGCTCGAGACTCTGCTGCCGGGCCTGCGGCATGCCCGAGTTCTCGACTTCTTCGTGACCCGCGAACGGGGGGCGACGTTCCGCCCAGGGCCGGGCAGCGGTGCGCTGCGCGCGCTGGCGCTGAGCCGGGCGCCCGGCCTGCTCCTCGCCGGGGCCTGGACCGACACCGGCTGGCCGGCCACGATGGAGGGCGCGGTACGCAGCGGCGATACCGCGGCTCGGGCCCTACTCGACCGGCCGGCCCGGGACGGTGTGCCCTCATGACCGAGTTACTGTCCACGTTGGACCGCAGTCGCACGCACGTCGGGCCCGCACTACGGGCCGCGGTCGAGCGGCTCGACCCGACCAGCCGCCTGGTCGCCTCGTACCACCTCGGTTGGTGCGACGCCGACGGGCGGGCCACCACCGAGGCCGCCGGCGGTAAGGCGGTCCGTCCGGCACTGGCCCTGCTCGGCGGCGAGGCCGTGGGGGCGGCGGCGGAGGTTGCCCTCCCCGGCGCGGTCGCAGTCGAGCTCATCCACAACTTCTCCCTGCTGCACGACGATCTGCTCGACGGTGACCTCGAACGCCGGCACCGCCCCACGGCCTGGGCGGTCTGGGGTTCGGCCAGCGCGATCCTGGCCGGGGACGCGATGCTTGCGCTCGCCCACGAGGTGCTGCTCGAGTCCGCCGCACCGGGCGCCCCGCGCGCCGCCTGGGAACTCGCCACGGTGACCCGGGAGCTGACCCGCGGGCAGGTGCAGGACCTCGCCTTCGAGACGCGGGCGGACGTCACGCTGGACGAGTGCCTGGACATGGCCGCGGCGAAGACCGGATCGCTGCTTGCCGGCAGCGCCGCCATCGGGGCCGTCCTGGCCGGCGCCGAGCCGGCGAAGGTCGAGGCGCTGCGCACGTTCGGCGCCCAGTTCGGGCTCGCCTTCCAGCTCGTGGACGACGTGCTGGGCATCTGGGGCGACCCGGCCGCCACCGGCAAGCCGGTGTACTCCGACCTGCGGGCCCGGAAGAAGACCCTGCCGGTCACGTACGCGCTGGCCCAGGGAAAGCCCGATCCGGTACTGCTCGACTGGCTCACCGGAGCCGACGAGCCCGATCCTGCGGCGCTGCACCGGATCGCCGATGCCTTGCGTACCCGCGGGGCCCGGGACTGGGCCTTCGCCGAGGCGAAACGGCGACTGGCCGATGCCGAGGATGCGTTGGCGGCGGCGGACCTCAACCATCGCGCGCGCGGGGAGTTGCTCGCCCTCGCCCGGTTCGTGCTGGAGCGCAGCTCATGACGCAGGTCGCGGCCGAGGCCGCCGCCGCGGGGCACGACGCGGCCCGGGCCCTGGCCCGCGCGGTCGCGTACCTGCGCGCCCAGCAGAGTACGGACGGGTGGTGGAAGGGCGAGCTCGAGACCAACGTCACCATGGATGCCGAGGATCTGCTGCTGCGCGAGTTCCTCGGCATCCGTACGGCGGCGGAGACGCAGGAGGCGGCGCGCTGGATCCGCTCGCAGCAGCGCGACGATGGTACGTGGGCCACCTTCCGCGGCGGACCCGGCGATCTGTCGACCACCGTGGAGGCGTGGGTCGCGCTGCGGCTGGCCGGCGACCCGGTTGACGCGCCGCACCTGGCCCGCGCTCTCGCCTTCATCCGCGGGCACGGCGGTCTCGGGTCCACCCGGGTGTTCACCCGCATCTGGCTGGCTCTGTTCGGCTGCTGGTCGTGGGACGACCTGCCCGAGCTGCCGCCCGAGATGATCTACCTGCCACGGTGGTTCCCGCTCAATGTCTATGACTGGGCCTGCTGGGCTCGCCAGACCGTGGTGCCGCTGACCATCGTCGGCAGCCTCCGACCCGTACGGCCGCTACCGTTCACTGTGGACGAACTGCGTACCGGCTCGGCCCCGGTGCGCCGACCCAAGGGCTGGGCCTGGCTCTTCGCCCGGATTGACTGGCTGCTCAAGCGGTACGCGCGGCACCCCGTACGACGCTTGCGCCGGGCCGCGCAGCGCCGGGCGGCCGACTGGATCCTGGCCCGGCAGGAGGCGGACGGATCATGGGGCGGCATCCAACCACCCTGGGTGTACTCGCTGCTGGCCCTGCACCTGCTCGGCTACCCGATGGACCACCCCGCGATGGCGGCCGGGCTGGCCGGGTTGGCCGGGTTCACCATCCGGGAGGACGGCCCCGACGGGGTCGTACGACGCCTCGAGGCGTGCCAGTCGCCGGTGTGGGACACCGGATTGGCCCTTATCGCGCTGCTGGATGCGGGTGTGGCGCCCGACGACGACGCGGTAAGGCGCGGCGTCGACTGGCTGCTCGGTGAGGAGATCCGGGCGCGCGGCGACTGGTCGGTACGGCGGCCCCGGCTGGCCCCGAGCGGCTGGGCCTTCGAGTTCGCCAACGACGGGTACCCCGACACCGACGACACCGCCGAGATCGTGCTTGCGCTGCGCCGGGCGATCAGCGGCCAGTCCGACCCGCAGGCGGTAGCGGCGACGATCGAGCGCGCCGTCGGGTGGACCACCGGAATGCAGTCCCGCGACGGCGGTTGGGGCGCCTTCGACGCGGACAACACCCGGACACTGCCGACCAGGCTTCCGTTCTGTGACTTCGGTGCGGTCATCGACCCGCCGTCGGCCGACGTCACCGCGCCTATCGTCGAGATGCTCGCCGGCGAGGGGCGCGCCGGCGAACCGGCGGCCCGGCGCGGGGTGCGCTGGCTGCTCCGCCATCAGGAGCCGGATGGCTCGTGGTTCGGCCGCTGGGGCGCCAACTACGTGTACGGCACCGGAGCGGTGATACCGGCACTGCTGGCCGCCGGCCTGCCCGCGCGCGCGGCGCCGGTGCGGCGCGCGGTTGCCTGGCTGGAATCCCACCAGAACGACGACGGCGGCTGGGGTGAGGACTTACGCTCGTATGACGACCCCACCTGGGCCGGGCGCGGCACCTCGACCGCCTCGCAGACGGCGTGGGCACTGCTAGCGCTGGTGGCCGCTGGCGAGGGCGGGGACACCGTACGGCGCGGAGTCGCGTTTCTGGTCGGTACGCAGCGGGAGGACGGCGGCTGGGACGAGGAACTGTTCACCGGCACCGGATTTCCGGGTGACTTCTACATCAACTACCACCTGTACCGGATCGTGTTTCCGATTACCGCGCTCGGTCGGTACCTGGCCCGTTGACCGGAACCGCGGCTGGCATGGCGGAGGTGAGATGACTAGCGGAGCCGTCGTCTGCGCGCCGCTGGCGATGGAGCGGGCCGCCCTGCGCGGCGCTCGTACGCCGGTACTTCGGACCGGCATGGGCCCGCGCCGGTCCGCTGCCGCCGCAGCCGCCCTGGGCGCCCGACCGCGGCTCGTAGCCGGCGTCGGCGGCGGCCTCGACGCGGGGGTACACCCCGGTGACCTGGTCGTCGCGACCGAGCTGCGCCGCCCGGACGCCCCGCCGATCGAGTGTGCCTCGGCGCCGCTGCTCGCCGGCCAGCTGCGCCGGCTGGGTCTGCGGGTCCATCTCGGCCCGGTCGCGTCGACGCCGGCCGTGGTCGCCGGCGCGGCCCGGCGAGCGCTGACCGCGACCGGAGTGCTGGCGGTGGAGACCGAGTCCGCCTGGCTGGCGCCGCCGGCCGACACCCCGTTCGCCGTGATCCGATCCATTGTGGATACTGAGCACGCACCCTTGCTGCACCCGGGAACCGTCGCGCGGGGCGTGGCCGCGCTGCGGCAGCTGCGAAGGGCCGTACCGGCGTTAGACGCCTGGGCCGCTGCCCTCATGCCGCGCACGCTGTCGCTGGCCAACCCGCGTTCGTTCTGCGCCGGGGTGGAGCGGGCCATCGACGTGGTGGACCGGGCCCTGGACCGGTACGGCGCGCCGGTCTATGTACGCCGCCAGATCGTCCACAATGTACACGTCGTGCGCGAGCTGGAGCGGCGGGGCGCGATCTTCGTCACCGAGGCGACCGATGTCCCGGCCGGCGGCGTGCTGGTGTTCGCCGCACACGGCGTGTCGCCGGCGGTGCGTACGCAGGCCGACGAACGCCAGCTCTCGGTCATCGACGCGACCTGCCCCCTCGTCACGAAGGTGCACACCGAGGTCCGCCGGCACGCCGGCCGGGGGGCCACCGTGTTCCTCATCGGCCACGGTGACCATGAGGAGGTCGAGGGTACTTTCGGCGAGGCACCGGACGGCGTCGTCGTGGTGCCCGACCGCGCCGCCGCCGCGCTGGTGCAACCCAGGGACCCGCTGCGCGTCGCGTACGCGACCCAGACGACGCTCGCCGTCGACGAGGCGGAGGAGATCGCCGCCGTGCTGCGCGAGCGCTTCCCGGCTCTGGTGGGCCCGCGCCACGACGACATCTGCTACGCGACGACCAACCGGCAGCAGGCGGTACGGGCGATCGCCGAGCGATGCGACCTGCTGCTGGTGGTCGGCTCGGCCAACTCGTCCAACTCACTGCGGCTCGTCGAGGTGGCCGAGCGGACCGGCGTGGCGGCACGACTGATCGACGACGCGGGTGAGGTGGATCTGGTCGACCTGGCCGCCGCGGCGCGGATCGGTGTCACGGCCGGCGCCTCCGCCCCACCACGGTTGGTCGAGGGGTTGGTCGGCTGCTTGCGCGGCCTCGGTCCGGTGAGTGTGTACGAGGCCCCGGCCGGACCCGAAGGCATGCGCTTCACGCTGCCGAAGGAGGTGAGCTGACCGATGGCCATGCCATGGCGGCAGACCGTCCGGCTCGGCACGTACCTGATCAAGCAGAAGCTGCGGCGCAAGGAAAAGTTCCCGCTGCTGGTCGAGTTGGAGCCGCTGTTCGCCTGCAATCTCGCCTGTGCCGGCTGCGGCAAGATCGCGCAGCCGGCGGAGCTGCTCAAGAAGCGGATGCCGGTGGAGCAGGCGGTGGCTGCGGTCCAGGAAAGCGGCGCGCCGATGGTGTCGATAGCCGGCGGTGAGCCGCTGATGCACCCCCAGATCGATGAGATCGTCCACCAGCTGCTGCGCCACCGGAAGATCGTCTTCCTGTGCACGAACGCGTTGCTGCTGCCAAAGCACCTGCACAAGTTCACCCCGCACCGCAACTTCGCCTGGATGGTGCACATCGATGGGCTGCGCGAGCGGCACGACGCGTCGGTGCAGAAGGAGGGCGGCTTCGAGGCGGCCGTCGCGGCTATCCGGCAGGCGCAGGCCGCGGGCTTCCGGGTGATGACGAACACGACGTTCTTCAACACGGACACCCCGGCCGACGTGGTGGCCATCCTCGACTACCTCAACGACGAGATCAAGGTCGACAACATGCAGATCTCCCCGGCGTACGCGTACGGCAAGGCACCGGACCAGGAGCACTGGCTCGGCGTCGACGAGACGCGGGAGCTGTTCCGCAAGGCGTTCGCCGACGGCGGGCGTACGAGGTGGCGGCTCAACCACTCCCCCGTCTTCCTCGACTTCCTTGCGGGCAAACGTGATCTGGCCTGTACCGCGTGGGGCATCCCGTCCTACTCCCTGCTCGGCTGGCAGCGCCCGTGCTACCTGCTCGACGACGGGTACGCGCAGACGTACCAGCAGCTCATCGACGAGACCGACTGGGCTGCGTTCGGCCGGGGCAACGATCCGCGCTGTGCCAACTGCATGGCGCACTGCGGCTACGAGCCGACCGCGGTGATCGCGACGATGGGTTCGCTACGGGAGTCGGTACGGGCGGTCCGCGGCGGTTGACGGTGTCGGACCGTGGTCCTTCCCGTCGTATGACGTCGACGGGTTCGGTCGGATCCACAGCGCCAGTGTTGCGGAGGCCATCAACCGCCGACGAGTAGGCGTTTGGCGGAACTAGGAGATCCGGGCGCCGATGTGGATTGCCACCGCGTCGTGGGCGGCGATGTTGGCCGGGAACCAGCCGCCGGCGTCGACGGTGATGACCGGGCCGGTGCAGGTGCTGCCGGAGCGCTCACCGTGGATGACGTCGCAGTAGCGGCCGGCCGGCAGGTTGGTGTGGTACCAGCGGCCGTTGATCGGGCCGTCCTCGTCGTTGATGGTGAGGTATCCGGCGGAGCCGCGCCCGAAGGCGATGTGGTTGTTGCCGTTGTCGTACCAGTTGACCACCGCGGTACCCGCGACCGCGTTGCGGAAGCCGACCATGTTTGCGATGACCTGCCAGCGGTGCTCGCACCGCCAGCCGCCGGTGAAGCAGGTGGCGTTGGTCGTCCGCCCGGACGCGTCCGACGGCGGGCCCTGGTCCCGCGAGGAGAACTCGTAGCTGGACATCACCGTCGGCGTGCCGTACGACCAGGCCAGCATGAACGCGTTCGCGAGCGCGTAGCTGCCGTTGTCGCGGTACGTGAGGACGCCCGGCGTGTCCCGCTGGGTGTCATGGTTGTCGATGAATGCGACCGCCGAACCGGACGGCAGGTACCCCCAGGCCTCGCCGAAGCTGCTCAGGTAGGCCAGTTTCTCGTTGCGGAAGACGCGCGCGAGATCCTTGCCGTAGCGGAACTCGTGCACGTCGCCGTTGCCGGTGTACTCCCCCGGCGTGATCGGTTCGCCGGCACCGAAGATGACCTCCTGGACCAGATAGGCCGGACGGGACAGCCGCGCCTTGATGTTCGCGATGTCGGCCGCCGGCATGTGCTTGCTCGCGTCCATCCGGAACCCGTCGACGCCGAGGCTCAGCAGGTCGTTGAGGTAACCGGCCAGCCGGCCCCGGACGTACTCGGCGCCCGTGTCCAGGTCGGCCAGGTTCACCAGTTCGCAGTTCTGCACCTCGTACCGGTCGAAGTAGTTGACGATGTCGTCGTTGCCGTTGCGTCCGCAGTGGTGGAAGTCCTGGACCTGGTACGTACCGGGATAGTTGTAGTGGCTCCAGGTGGACCCGGCCCAGCCCGGCCCGGACTTGTCCTCGTTGGCCATGTGGTTGACGACAGCGTCAACGATGACCTTGACGCCGGCCTGGTGGCACGCGGTCACCATCGCGGCGAACTGGGTCCGGTTGCCCTTGCGCGACTCGATCCGGTAGCTGACCGGCTGGTACGCCACCCACCACTCGAACCCGCGCACGTGCTCTTGCGGCGGGGAGACCTGCACATGGCCGTAGCCGCGCGGGCCGAGAAAATCGCGACACTCCGCGGCCACCGAGTCCCAGTTCCACTCGAACAGGTTCGCGATGACCTGGCGTGGCCCAGCGGTCGCCGCCACACCCGGCGGCGTGGCCGCAAGGGGTGCGACCAGCATCGCCGCGCCGAGCACGAGTACGGTGGCGAACGCACGCCGGCGACGGTCCCACATGACGAGCCTCCGTAAATCGGTGCCTATCACTATACTGCCACCGGCCAGCGGCGGGACCGGTACGGCTTCTCGTACGTGAGGTCATGGAGCAGCAGATGGAGGCGTTCGCGCCGGTGGTGGCTCGACTGGCCGGCACCTGAGCAACCAAACGACGACGGCCCGACAGACGGTCGGTCGTCCCGGAAGGTTCTCCGGGACGACCGACGCGGTATCCGTTGGCTAGTCTACTGTCAGCGCGATCGTCTGCGCCTCGTCGGCACTGGCGTTGTCATGGCTGACGACCAGCAGGCCCAGCGCCGGGGTCAGCGCGAACTCGGCGGCGTTGAACGCGATGGTCTCGGTCGCGGTCCCATTGGGCGCCACGACGTTGAAGCCACCCGTACTGACGGCGGGGTCGAACGCGTTGAACGCGGCGACACCGTCCACAATGTCCACAGTGCCGTCGGTCAACCCGAAGGCCACCGTGTGGTACCGCAGCCGCGGGTTGGCTGCCGACAAGCACGGCGAGCCGGTGGCACACAGCTGCGAGATGAGTACCGGCAGGGCGATGGTGCTGCTGTCGAACGGCGCGTCGGCGAGGAACCGGATCGATCCCGCACCGGTACGCAGGTCGAACACCGCCGTGGCCAGCTGTCCGTTCGAGCTACCGGTGGTGAGTGCACCGAGGTCGGCCCCGACCACCGCGTAGTCGTCGGTGCCGTCCCCGTTCACGTCGACGAAGATGTCGAACTCGTTCGTCGCCGCGTTGGACCAGCGGTTCTGCGTACTGATGCCGAAGGCGATCAGGCCGGTGAAGGCCTGCAGGCCGACTGCCCGTACGTCGTTGCTGCCGATTCCGCCGTCCCGACCGTCGGCCAGGCCCCAGGCGTACCAGTCAGCGGTTCCGGTCGTCGCACCGTTCTTGTTCGAGACCGTGGCGGTCGCCGAACCGTCGCGTACCAGCGCCTTCGCGTCGATCTTCGTGCTGATCTTGGAGGTCGCCTGAGGCACGAGGTAGTACGGCACGTCGAGCGCGACACCGTTGTTGCCGCCGCCGGTCGGGGTGAACCGGACCAGCCCGGCGACATCGCTGTACGCGGCCGAGGTACCGGCGGTGCCGGACGCGACGTTCAGCGTCACGCCGACCGTCGCCTCGCCATGCGCCGGTACGGTGACCGTCGCCGTGTCCAGACCGACGGTGTGTGGGTTGCCCGAGGCCCGGGTGGTCGCCACACCGAAGGTCGCTGCGGTCGACCCGAAGTTGTGCAACGTGATGGTCTTCGCCTGGCTGAAGTCCTGGCTCAGCTCGGCGAAGCCGTAGTTCAGCGTTGCCGTGTCGGGGTCGCCCATCGCGACGACGCTGGTCTGCGTCGCGCCGGCCGCCTGGATCAGACCGCTGCCGGCAACCCGCGTCCTGTAGCCGGTGACCTGGCCCGGGTCGGCCGTGTTGACGATCGCGGCCTTCCAGTACCGCACCTTGTTCCAGCTCGGGTGTGCCTGCCGGACCAGGGCCGCCATGCCGGCGGTGTGCGGCGCCGCCATCGACGTACCGGACATCACCGCGAAGCTGTTGCCGGTCCCGATGCCGGTCGAGAAGATGCTCACGCCCGGCGCGGTCACGTCCGGCTTGAGCCAGCTGTCACCGGTACGCGCGCCGCCCGACGTGAACGACGCCGGCGCGAGGTAGCCGGGGTTGGCGATCGTCGACGGGGTCAGCGTGATCGTCTCGCCGTCCACCGCGATGAAGGCGGCGGCGTCGCTGCTCCGGGCGCCGAGGAACGGGATCGTGACCTGGTACTGCTCACCGGTGTCCGGATTCCCGGTGAT
This sequence comes from Micromonosporaceae bacterium, assembly GCA_016880465.1. Taxonomy (GTDB): domain Bacteria; phylum Actinomycetota; class Actinomycetes; order Mycobacteriales; family Micromonosporaceae; genus EFPC-2. The sequence continues at coordinate 20,697 of JAEHDK010000594.1, read as the reverse complement.
CGGGCCCTCGAACGGCGGCAGGCTGTTGGCGTTGTTGACCATCAGCACCGCGGCGGCCCCGGCCTGCTGGCCGAAGACGGCCCGCGCCACCCGGGCACAGATGCCGCGCTGGACGATGACGAGCTTGCCGGTCACGCCCGCGTCGAGGTACTCCTGCGGGTCGCAGCCCAGGGAGATCTGGCTGCCGGTCTTCAGCACCTTGACCGGCAAGGTGACACCGCCGGCCGGAATGGGCGCACCGTTGGCGTTGATCCCGCCGATCGTGGGTCCGGTGCTCAGCGCCATGGTGACACCGGGGAAGCTCTGCGTCGGGTCGCTTGCGGCGACGCTGATCGCCCCGGTGCCCGACGCCGGTGACCCGGTGATGTACGGGTTGGGCCCGCTGTTGCCGGCGGACGCCACCACGATCACGCCATCCTTCGCGGCGTTGTCGGAGGCCACGGCGCTGGGGTCGGCCGGGCTGCCGAACGGCGAACCGAGCGACATGTTGATCACGTCCATGTCGTGGTCGACAGCCCACTCGATCGCGTCGACGGTCACGTCGGTCGAACCGGCGCAGCCGAAGACCCGGATCGAGTACAGGTCAGCCTTGGGCGCCACGCCCGGCCCGACCAGCCACGAGTGCGAGCTGACTGTCGTGGCGTCGTACGGCCCGGGGTAGGTGGCGCCGCTGTCGAGCACGCCGAAGCCGGCCGCCGTACCCGCCACGTGGCTGCCGTGTCCGAAGCAGTCCAGCGGGTTCGGGTCCGGATGCGGGACCGGCTGGAACGACGGGCTGCTCGGGTTGGCGTTGTAGCTGTCACCGACCAGGTCGACGCCGCCCTTCACCTTCGGTGCACCCGGCCCGAACATCGTCGGGTCGGCCGGCGCCGTCTCGGCCGCGTGCGCGGCGTCGTACGCCTCCGGCGTGCCCACGCCGCCGAAGTTGGCGTGCGTGTAGTCGATACCGGTGTCGATGATGGCAATCTTCATGCCCTCGCCGTGGAAGCCGTTGAGGCCGCCCCACACCGCAGGGGCACCGATCAGCGGTACGCCGTGGATGTTGTCCGGCGTCGACAGCTGGAGGCGGTGCACCGCCACGACACCCGTGATGCCCTGGAGTGCCGGTGTCTGGCGGGCCGGTATCCGAACCTTGATCCCGTTGTATGCGGACTGGTAGTTACCGAGGACCGTTCCGCCCAGCTCGCGTACCCGTTGCTCCGCCGGAACCTGCCGCGCGCGCAGCTGGTTCTTGAGCGCCTGCCGCTGGCTGCTGGTCAGGGGGGTGGCGGCGTTCGCGTCCACGACCGTCACCGGGTCGCCGGTCATCTCCAGCATGAGCGTGATCTGCGCGTTGCTCAGCCCGAGGGGTAGCTGGGTCACCGTCGATCCGGCCGGAGCCGGGGTGAATGGCCGAGGCGGGATGCTGGTGGCGCCGGCCTGGCTGGCGCCGCTCAGGACAACAAGGCTCATCGCCAGAACGCCGACGCCCGCAAGGCCGATACCTCGACCGCGGCCGGCGGCGATTCGCCGCGAAAGGCGCAAATTCACGTCATTCTCTCCTCGTGGATGGTCGCATGTGCGACTATGGTTTCGTCTACACCGCCACACGTGGCATCGACAGCCGCCGTTCGGGCAATTGTCTGTATGGCCTTCATGCGCGATGTCGCCGACGGCAATCCGCGCACCAGCTGGACGCATCGGCGGTACGGGCGCCTGCGCGGCCGGCGCCCGCATATCCTCTCCGGGTGCGGATTCGGCGGCGGCGGGACGCGGACATCGAGGCGGTCGTCGCGGCGCTGGCGACGGTCACCGCTGCTGACGGGTACCCCGGCTACCCTCCCCGCGATCCGGCCGCTTGGCTGAGCCGGCCGGACGTCCTTCAGTCGTGGGTCGCGGAGCGGGCCGGCGAACTGGTGGGGCACGTCTGTCTGCGGGACTCCCCCGGACACCCCGCGGCCGCGATGTGGTGTGCCCGTACCGGCGTTGCCCCGGGCGCCTGTGTCGTACTCGCGCGGCTCTTTGTCGTCCCCGCGGCGCGCGGGACCGGCCTCGGCACGGACCTGGTCGGGGTCGCCTGTGCCGAGGGGGCCCAGCTGGGCAGGCACCCGGTGCTCGACGTCGCCGACAACGGGCATGCCGCGATCCGCCTGTACGAACGGCTGGGCTGGGTACGGCTGGGCAGCTACACCCAGCCGCACGAGCACCGGCCGGCCGAGTACCTGCACTGCTTCGCCGCTCCACCACGTACCACCGATCGGGTGGTGTGAGCGACCGGCGACCTGCGGCTTATTGGGTCGAAGCCCGGGTCCGGTCCAGGTAGAGTCCGTCCGCTTGGTGACCGGACGGCTTGGCGTCCTCGCGTGGATGGGTGTGGGCATGCGTGGTGTTGCTCGATCGGTCGGTGCGTCGGAAATAGCGGCGGAGGCGGAGTATCTCGCGGCGGCCCGCGCGGCGTTGCACCGGATGCGCGCGGACGTGCTGGCCACTCATACCCCGGAGTTCGTGTCGGGCACGGACGAGGTGTGGTTCAACACGATGTACCGCTCGGCCCGGGCCCAACGCGGCCGGGACCTGGTGGACCTTCCCGACGTGCCGTTGTTCTTCGGCCGGCTGGACTACGAGCCGGGCACGCTCTACGAGCACCCGGCCAGCGAGACCGACTCGGACCGGGTGTATGTCGGCCGGCGGCACGTACGCGACGACGACGGTGCGCCGTTGGTGGTCGATTGGCGCGCGCTGGTGTCGATGCCGTTCTACCGGGCGACCAGGGAGGATCCGCAGAGGGTACGGCTACGCCGCCGGTACGGCTTCTCCGACGCGGCGGACCTGACGGCGTACGAGGACGAGCCGCTCACGGGTGACGGTGAAGGCGAGCCCAGCGCGCTGCTCACCGCGGAGATCGAACGGCCGCGGTCCGGGCCGATGCGGGACATCGTCGCGACGATCCAGCCGGAGCAGGACGAGTTGGTCCGCGCGCCATGGCAGCCGAGCATCTGCGTGCAGGGTGCACCGGGCACCGGCAAGACGGCAGTCGGACTGCACCGGCTCGCGTACCTGCTGTACACCGAGCCGAGCCGGCTCACCGGCGGCGTCACGGTCGTCGGCCCGAACCGGTCCTTCCTCGCGTACATCCGGCACGTGCTACCCGCCCTCGGCGAGGTCTCCGTGCTCCAGAAGACCATCGACGAGCTCATCGACCGCCCGGTGACCGGCACCGACGCCGTGGCTGCCGCCCGGCTCAAGGGCGACGCGCGGATGGCGGAGGTGCTCCGCCGGGCCTTGTGGAGCCAGGTCGGTGAACCCGACGGCGACTTCGTCTACGTCCACGGCGCCACCCGGTACCGGGTCGCCCGCGGCCGGGTGGCCCAGACCGTCGCCGACCTGCGCGGCGGCACCCGTTACGGGCCGGGCCGCGACGGCGTCGCACAGCGGCTGGCCAACCTGGTCCTGGCGCAGATGGAACGGCGCGGCGCCACACCCGACGATCGGGACCTCAACGCGGTGGCTCGGTCCAAGCCGGTCCGACTGCTGCTCGAGGCCGTGTGGCCAAAGCTCTCCCCGGAGCAGGTGCTGTTCCGGCTGCTGTCGGATCGCGCTTACCTGGCGACGGCGGCCACCGGGCAGCTCACCGCCGCCGAGCAGGAAACGCTGTTGTGGCCGAAGCCCTACCGGTCGGTGAAGTCGGCCAGCTGGTCCGCCGCCGACGCGGTGTTGCTCGACGAGCTGGCCGGTCTCATCGACCGCACGCCGTCATTGAGCCACCTCATGGTCGACGAAGCGCAGGATCTCAGCCCGATGCAGTGCCGCGCGCTCGGCCGGCGGTGTGTCGCCGGATCGTTGACGGTGCTCGGCGACATCGCGCAGGGTACGAGCGCGTGGGCGGCCGACGACTGGCCGACCCTGTTGACGCATCTCGGCAAGCCGGACACCCGGCTGGCGGTGCTCGACCGCGGCTTCCGGGTGCCGGCACAGATCATCGAGTACGCCGCCCGGCTGCTGCCGCACATCGCACCCGGACTGGCGGCGCCGACATCGGTGCGACGGTCTCCGGGTGCGCTGCAGGTCACCTCCGCCGCGCCGGACGCGCTGCCCGACGCGGTGGTCCAGGCCTGCCGGCAACGGCTGACCGACGAGGGCTCCATCGGCCTGATCGCCGCCGACGCCGACATCGCCGGCCTGCACCAGCGGTTGCTGTCCGACGGGCTCGACACCGCGCTGCTCGGCCGGCACGAGAACGCACTGGAGTCGACCCGACTGGTCTGCGTACCGGCAAGCCTCGCCAAGGGCCTGGAGTTCGACGCGGTCATTGTGGCCGAGCCGGGCCGCATCGTCGCCGCGGAGCCGCGCGGCCTGCACCGGCTGTACGTCGTACTCACCCGCGCGGTGAGCGCGCTACACGTCATGCACGCCGAGCCGCTGCCGGCCGCCCTCCAGTCGCCATAAGATGGCATCGCGGCGGGGCCGTTGTGGGCGCCCGGTCACTACTGGCGGCCCACCGGCGGGCACGGACCGCGAACGCGCGTCACAGCGTTGCCTGGATCCAGCGGGTCAACGTGGCGAGGTAACGGTCGGCGAACCGGGTTCCGTCGGCAACGCGGATCCGGTGGTCGGCGCCCGCGAATACCTCGATGGTCAGGTCGGATCGGTCGGACCGGCCAGCCGCCGTGGTGAAGGCGGCGACGCTTGCCGCCACGGGTACCACTGGGTCGGCGCCACCGAAGATGGCCAGGTGCGGGCAGGCCAGCCGCTCTCGGTCCAGCGCCGGATCGTGGCCCATCACCAGGGTGACGAACTCCCACGTCGGGGCGTCGAGTGGCGGGCCGTATCGCGAGACGAGCTGCCAGGCGGGCTCGAGGTCCAGCCAGGACGACAGTTCGGCGAACGTCGTGCCGCGCCGGCCGGCCAGCATCACCCGATCGTGGATGGCAAGGCAGGCCTCGACGTCCGGCTCCGGGATCCGGTCCGAGCGCAGCGCGTGCGCCATGGCCCATCGTTCCTGCGCGGCCGGGCCCACGCCCGGGCCGGCGTTGGTGACCACAAAGGACAGATCGGGGCGCCCGGCGGCGGTGCGCAGTACCACCCAACCGCCCTCGCTGTGTCCGAAGAGTCCTACCGCCGCCGGGTCCACCTCGGGTTGGGCCCGCAGCGCGTCGACCGCGGCCGCCGCATCGCCGGCCAACTGGTCGTACCCGGACGTCATCCAGGATCCGGACGACCCGCCGACACCGCGCTTGTCGTACGACAGAACGGCCAGGCCCGCCCCGACCAGATGCTCCCTGATCGGCGGGAACAGCGTGTCGTTGTGCCGGTCGGTCGATACCGGCTCGACAGAAGAAGTGAAAGGGCCTTTCATACTGGCGCCCGGCTCGGGCGCGCCGGAGTTACCGTGGCCGCTTACCGTCGGGTCAGGAACCGGCCGGCCAGGAGACCTGGGTGGAGTGGTAGTAGTTGATGCCCATGACGCGCCACCGCGGCCCCTGGGCGCCCAGCCGTACCTTGAACGCGGTCAGGTCGTGCGTACTGAATGGCGACCAGCCCAGCTCGGCGATCGCGGGCAGCCGCGGGAACGCCATGAACTCGATGTCGGCCGTGGTACGGATCGTCTCCGTCCACAGTGGCGCCTCGACACCGAGCACCGCGGCTCCGGTCACGCCGCTGAGGTAGTTGCCGGGATCCCAGTTGTATGCCTTCTCGACGTCGATCAGCCCGGCCCATTTCTGGCCGAGCCGGGTGTTGTTGCGGTACTTCATGTCGAGGTAGGTCAGGTTGGCCGGCGACATGATCACCTTGGTGCCGCCGGCGACCGCTGCGGCGACGGCGGAGTTGGTGGCCGTCGTACCCCAGTACTGTGCGACCGTCGTGGGCAGCGGTGTCGCGTTGACGATGTCGTGCCAGCCCACCACGGTCTTACCGTGCGCCGCGACGATCGGCTGCGCCTGGTTGATGAAGGTCCGGTAGTCGACCGGGGTGGTGGAGCTGGCCTCGTCGCCACCGATGTGCAGGTACGGGCCGGGCGTGAGGGCGGCGATCTCGCCGAGCACCTGGTCGATGAAGACATACGTCAGCGGCAGCGGGACACACAGCGAGCTGAAGCCGACTGCGGTGCCGGTGTACCGGGGTGGAGCGACGCCGTCGCAGTTGAGCTCCGCATACGACGCCAGCGCGGCGTTGGTGTGCCCGGGCATGTCGATCTCCGGCACGATGGTGACGTACCGGGCGGCCGCGTACGCGACGATCGCCGAGTAGTCGGCCTGGGTGTAGTACCCGCCCGGATCGCCACCGACCGCGGTGGCCCCGCCGTACGTCGCGAGGTTGGGCCAGCTCGCGATGGCGATCCGCCAGCCCTGGTCGTCGGACAGGTGCAGGTGCAGGTAGTTCAGCTTGTACAGCGCGATCTGGTCGACGTACCGCTGGACCTGGGCAACCGTGAAAAAGTGCCGGGCCACGTCGAGCATCGCGCCGCGGTGCTCGAACCGGGGGTAGTCCACGACATGTCCACCTGGCACCGGCCATGGTCCAGGTTGGACAGTGCTGGAGTCGACGGCGACCGGCAGCAGCTGGTGCAGGGTCTGCACGCCGGCGAAGAGACCCGCCGGAGCATTCGCCCGGATCGCGATCGACGTGGCGGTGACGTCCAACTGGTAGCCCTCGGCACCCACCGTGGCCGGCGCACCGCTGAGCAGCAGCGCGATTCCGTCGGTCGGGCTGGCATCGGCGGCGACGATGGGTACGGCGAAGCCGGTCGACCGCCGTACCAGCGTGGCGAGCTGGGTCGCGATGTCGGTCGCCGCGACCGAGCCCGGAGTGGTGTAGATGGTGGTGCCGGACGTGATCGGGTAGCTGACGCCGGCGGTCGCGCTCGCCGAGACCGGCACCGGTACGACCGAGGAGAAGGCGACCGCGGTGGCGGCGGCGGCCGGTGTCGCCTGGCCGGTGGCTGCGGCCACGGCTACGGCCACCACGAGCAGTGCACGGATCCTAGGCACAGCCATGGCGTCCTCCCGGACCGCGCGAGCGATCTCCACCGGCACGCGTTACAGGCATCGATATCTACGCAAGTCAAGATAGCGATTGGTGGGACAATAGGCAACGTTCCTAACAGATTTGGCCTCGACCCGTGCGCCGGCTCTCGTCACACGCGGGCTCACCCGCCTGGGCGGCATGTCTTGCGGTGCGGCCGCCCGACCGGGTGCCCACCTGCCCGCGCGAGCCGCAGTGCGCGAGAGGATCTGGTGCGGGGGTGGAGCCCAGGCCCTGTGGCGGCCGCGCTGGGGACCGAAGGTCCCGCTACGAGCGGACCTTCGCCGCTGAGGTCCGCACCGGCTGCGCCGCTACCGTACGCGCTGACAACATTCGATGCCGCGACCCGAGGACGGGAGTCAATGGGAACTATCCACCGGCCCACCAAGGCACAGTACAGACGCGCCCGGCGCGAGGCGGCACGTGCGGCCGCGGTTCAGACCAAGCGCCGTACCCGCATGATTCGGGTCGGGCTGTGGTCGGCGGCCGGTGTGGCCGCGATCGCACTCGTGGCCGTCGCAGTCCTCGTGCTCGACCGGCCGCCGTCGACGCAGGCGACAGGCTCCGCACCGTCCGCCACCCCCCAGGCGTTACCGTCGACGCCGGTCAGTGTGGCGCCGCCCACCACCTCGGGCACGAGCGGCCGCACCACCGCTCCCCCGTGGGGCGCGCCAACCGACACCGCCGCCGCAGTCGCGGCCGCCGGCCTCACGATGCTGGGCGAGGAGGGCACCGCCCTGCATTTCCACACCCACCTCGATGTCATCGTCGACGGTGCCCCCGTACCGGTGCCGGCCGACATCGGAGTCGACGACGCCAGGCACCGGATCAGCCCGCTGCACAGTCACGACGCGACGGGCGTGATACATGTCGAGTCGCCGACGAAGTCGGCCACGTTCAGCCTCGGCCAGTTCTTCACGCAATGGCAGGTGTCCATCTCGGCCGACCACATCGGCGGGCTCGCCGTCGACGCCACCCACCATCTCCTGGTGTACGTCAACGGCACGCTCCGTCCGGGCGACCCGGCCGGCATCATCCTGGCGGCCCACGACGAAATCGCCATCGTCTACGGCGCCGACGCTCAACCCGACGTACCCCGTTCGTACCGGTGGACCAACGGCCTGTAGTCGGCTGACCCGGGTTCGGGCGCGTCGTGCGGCGTGGTGGCGCAGAGCACGGCGGTGACCGACCTGTCCGACGTGAAGCTCAGCGACGACGGCGGCACTCTGCTGGTGGCACAGGGATTCCAGCAGGTGACCGCGGTCGACCCAGACACCCTCACCGTCACCGGCGAGTACCCCGCGCCGGCTGGCGCCTGCGTGTTCGCGGCCGAGCCGACCGGCGCCAAGATAGTCGGCGCGTACGTCGACTGTGGTATCGGCTCGGGCGGCCTGCTGGTGTGGTCGGCGCCGGACACGGCACCACTTGTCTATACCGGCGGCCCGAACTACCACCCGATCATCGACGCCAGCCCGGGCGCGCCCGGCCTGCTCGTCGCCGGCGACACGGGGTACTCGCCGGTGACGACGTACGTCATCGACGTGTCCGGCGATACGCCGCGCATCGTGTCACACCGCGACAACACCGGTGCGAACCTGCGTGACTACGCGCTCAGCCCGGACGGCACCCAGGTGGTGGAGAGCACGGGCTATCCGTACGAGCATCACGCGTACCGCATGCCGGACCTCTCCGACGCGGTCGTCTACCCCAGCGGCTCGTACCCGGACGGTGCCGCCTGGTCCGGCGACAGCTCGACGGTCGTCGTGGGACGGGCGTCCGCGCTCAGCGACCCTGAGGTGTACTTCTACGCCAAGGGCAGCACCGTCCCGACGTACGTCGTCGACTTCCACGTCGACGACGTCCTGTGGAGCGGCACCCTGCTGGTGGACCGGACCGGCACCCGGGCCTGGGCGGTCAGCTACGACGACGTCTACCAGCAAGTCCAGTTGCTGCACTCGTTCGGGCCCGGTCACCCGCCGGACCCGCCGGTCACCGACCTTGCCGTCACCGCACACACGGGTACGGGTAAGTACAAGTCGACCGCGTACATCACGGTGTCCTGGACCTCTCCGCACGGCGACAGCGACTACTGGTGGATCACCGCGTCGACCGACGGTGCACCCGAGCGGGAGTTCTGGCGTGGCCCGATGTCGCGGGACAACCCGTACTCGCTGGCGTACTCGCTGCCCAACGGGACCACCACGTTCACGGTTCACTACCGGGACTACTGGGGCTGGTACCCGGACGGGTACGCCACGGCGACGGTTCGGCGCTGACCCGAGCCTGCCAGCGATTCCGCAGCAGGCTGGCGAACGCGGAAACCTCCGGACGACACGGCGCCAGTCCGGAGGTCTCCTCCGCCCGATCGGGTCCGGGCCGACAGCACCGGGTGTATCCACTAAGGACACACCGTGATGACGATGCCGAAGCGAAGGAATACTCCCCTCCTGCCGCGGTGATCCTATCCCGCACGGCGGCGGTGGAACACCCGCCGGGCGATCGTCCGCTACGAAACCAGCCAGACCCGCCACATGGCGGCGGGATCCGACAGCGGGTCGCCATGAACCAACACGAAGTCCGCGGGACCGCCCTCGCGGATGACGCCCGCGTCCGTCTCGCCGAGCAGCACGCCGCCGTTGCGGGTCGCCGCGGCAAGTGCCTGCCAGGGTTGCAGGCCAGCAACCACCAGGCACTCGATCTCCCACGCCAGTTGGTTGGCGCGCAGTGAGCCACCACCAAAGTCGGTGCCGGCCGCGATGAGTACGCCAGCCCGGGCCGCCAGGCGTACGCTCTCGTGCGCCCACTCGCGTCGCGCGGCCACCTGCGACCGGCCGGCCGGCTCCGCGAACCGCGGCACCGTCGTCGTGCGTGCGAACGACCGCCACGACTCCAGCACGGCCAGCGTCGAGACCAGCGCAACGCCGTTCGCTGCCATCGCCTTTGCGACGTCGGCGTCGAGCTGGAAGCCATGCTCCATAGAGTGGACGCCGGCCTCAGCGCCCACCCGGGCACCGGGCAGCATGCCGGAGTGCGCCGTGACCCGTGCCCCGCGTCGCTGCGCTGCGTCGACCACGGCCCGCACCTCGGCCACGGTGAACGGTGCTGTCTCCTGGTCGGGCCCGTCGAGGTACAGCTTCACGAAGTCGGCTCCGTCGTCAAGCTGCCCTACCGCCGCGTCGACGAGGCCGGCACCGTCTTCGACCTCCACGCCGAGCCCGGGAGGAAGAGTGCCGGCACGGGCGACCCACGAGCCCGCCGCCCGTACGTACGGGTACTCGCGGCGGCCCGCCCATCGGTCACGTACCCCGAGCGCCAATGCGCGGGTGCGCCCATCGACCGGATCGGCCCGCACCGGGGACCCCACGTCGCGGGCCCAGCGTACGCCCGCCGCCCGCTGCAACCGTGCATTGTGCTCGGCGACCTGCCACAGCCGTTCAGCGGAGTCGAACCCCCGGTCGATCCAATGCGCACCACCGGGGAGAGTCAGATGGCTGTGGCTGTCGACCAGACCGGGCACGATCGTGCAACCGGAGGCATCCACGACGTCGACGTCGGGCCCTGGGTCCAGTTCGTCGCCGGTGGGCCGGATCCACTCGATCCGGTGGTCGTCGACCAGCACGCTGACCCCGACCTGCAACTCCGGACCAGTCCCGTCGGCAAGGGCCGCATCACGATAGAGAGTTCGTGGCATGCCGCCACTTTGCCATGCCCTACCGTCCGCGGGCTGCGGGCGCCCCAGCGGGAACACCGGTCCGGTCAACGGCCCTGCAACGCATCCAGACCCACGGCCATCGCGATGACCAGCCTGCGGTCGATTCGTGGATCGTGGATGTCCACAATGTACTTATCACGCAGTCCCCACTTCTTCACCACGGAGAACATCGGCCGTCCGTCACTGGTGAAGTCGAAGTGGTACGGCAGGAACGACAGCGTGTCGCTGAGCCGGCGTACGATCGCCACCGCCACGTTGCGCTCCTGACCCGTCATGGTGCCGAGGTTAGGTTGCTCGACGTGCCACGTCGAGCGCAGCAAGGAACGCGCGAAATCCTTGCGGAACAGGCCCACGGGGCTGCCTGCCGCATCCACGACGTCGTACGTGGCGCCGAGGTCCATGACCTTGCGTGCCTTGAAACCCAGTACCGGGTGTTGCTTGGTGTCGTCGCTGTACAGGGTCACCTGCTCCTTGAAGGCCAAGCGCTTCTGCTGGGCGAAGGCAAGGAGCCGACCCTCGGACCCGTCCGGTTCCGCCGCATGGATCTCGTACTGGTTCACCATCATCCGGATCCGCTGTCGTACGATCAGCCGCTGCTCGGCCTGTAGCTGCTCGAGTTCCATCGCGCTCCTTGTGGTGCCGGAGAGATAGCCGGTGGGCGTTGGCGTCCCGCCGAAGTCTCGCACACGACTGGCCGGCGGGCATCTCCGCCTGACCCTGCGCCAGGCCGGTGTCCTGTTCGTGTGCATACCCAACGCCTCGCGCTCGGGGGATGCCGGACGTTCAACGGGCCGTGGTCCGCCGGTAGCGCAGCACGGCGGCTGGCACGGTGACGGCGAGCAGTCCACCGATCCAGGCAAGCGCCGGCCACACCTGGGTCGGGGCGGCCCCGCCCAGACACAGGGCCCGCAGCGCGTCTACGGTGACGGTGATCGGGTTGACCTTGGCGACCGCTTGCAGCCAGCCGGGGAACGTGGCCACCGGGACGAACGTCGAGCTGGTGAAGATAAGCGGGATGACCGCGAGCAGGCCGCCGATGCCGGCCGACTCGGGATCGCGCACCAGCAGGCCGAGCATCGCGAAGATCCACGAGAAGGCCAACCCGACCGCCACCGCGAGCGCGACGGCGGCCAGCGCGGCCGTCGCACCGGCGTGGAACCGGAACCCGATCGCGGTGGCCACACCGGTCATCAGGGCGAGCACGAACAGGTTACGGGCGGCGTCGGCGGTGGTGCGCCCGGCCAGCACGGCGGAGCGGGTCATCGGCAGCGCCCGGAAACGGTCGATCATTCCGGTGGCCAGATCGTCGGCGATCGCGACGCCGGTCTGCGAGGCGCCGAACGCGATGGCCAGTACCCAGATGCCGGGTAGGGCGTAGTCGATGTACCGGGCGACGCCCGGCGGGCGGACCGCCCCACCCCAGGCGTACGTGAACAGCAGCACGAACAGGACCGGCTGCGCGGTGGCAAAGGCGATCAACGTGGGCACCCGTACCAGGCGGTGCAGGTTCCGGCCGGTGATCGTAGCGACATTGGCCAGCCACCAGCCCGGCCCGGCCATCCGCACCCGGTCCCGCGGGGCAACCGTCGCGGTCACCGCCGGCTCCCGACCGTCGCCGTGTCGCTTGTGGACGGTGCCGCCGACGTACCGGTGAGGGCGAGGAACACGTCGTCGAGGCTCGGCCGGCGCAGCGCCAGGTCGGACACCCGCAGACCGCTGCGGGCCAGCCTGGCGGCCACCTCGGGCAGGATCGCCGGCCCGTGCGCGACCGGGATCACCACCCTGCTGTCGTCGGCGCTGATGGTCGCCTCGCCGGTGCCGAGCCCGGCCATGGCGCCGGCGAGGGCATGTGTGTCGGTGCCCGGCGACGCCTGCAGCTCCAGCCGGTCACCGCCGACCTGGGCCTTCAGTTGCTCGGCTGTCCCCATCGCAATCACCACACCGTGGTCCAGCACCACGATCGAGTCGGCGAGGCGGTCGGCCTCCTCCAGGTACTGCGTGGTCAGCAGCACAGTCGTACCCTCCGCGGACAGTTGGCCGATGAGCCGCCACAGCCCGAGTCGTCCGCGCGGATCCAGCCCGGTGGTGGGCTCGTCGAGGAACAACACCCGCGGCCGGGCGACCAGGCTGGCGGCAACATCCAGGCGGCGGCGCATGCCGCCGGAGTAGGTCCGTGCCGTGCGGGCCGCGGCATCGGTGAGGTCGAGCTCATGCAGTAGCTCTTCGGCCCGGTGCCGCGCCGACCGGCGGCCCAGACCGGACAGCCGTCCGATCATGCGCAGGTTCTCCCGCCCGGTCAGGTACCCGTCGACCGCGGCGTACTGCCCGGACACACCGATCACCCGCCGGACCGCACCGGGCCGCGTGGCCACGTCAAGGCCGAGCACGGTGGCCCGGCCGGCATCCGGCGGCAGCAACGTGGCCAGGACTCGCACCATCGTGGTCTTCCCGGCACCGTTGGGACCCAGCAACCCGAGCACCGTCCCGGCCGGGACCGCCAGGTCCACCCCGCCCAGGGCCGTCACCCGGCCGAAGCGTTTCACCAGACCCTCAACCACAATCGCCGGCCGATCGACCACGCCGTCTCACCCTTTGTCTATAGCTATGTTTCCTATCTATCGCCGCGACAGTAGCATACCTACTTATGCGGCGGGTAGACTGCGGCTCATGAAGGCCGAAGCACAGGCACTCAAGGGCCATCTCGAAGTGTTGCTGCTGGCCGCCCTGGAAGACGGGCCGCGGCACGGGTACGCGGTCAAGGAGGCGCTGCGCGACGGTAGCGGCGGCCGGTTCGACCTGCCCACCGGCACCATCTACCCCGCCCTGCACCGGCTCGAAGAAGCCGGCCTGATCACCGGCTCATGGTCCACTGTAGACGGACGGCGCCGCCGCACCTACCACCTCACCGCCCAAGGCCTGCGGCGGCTACATGCGGACCGTAGCAACTGGCACGGCTTCGCCGCCGCCGTCACCGCCCTGCTGGAGCGCAAGCCATGGCCAGCCACCACCTGATCGACGCGTACCTGGCCAGGCTTGCGGCCCGGCTGCCGGCCCATGTTGTCGACGAGCTCGCCGACGGCCTGATCGAAACCTGCCAACGCCAGCTAGCTCACGGCCTGCCGCCCGATACGGCCGCACGCACCGCCATTGCCGAGTTCGGCACCGCAGACCGGATCGCCGGCGAGTTCGTCGCACAGGCGCCGGGCCGGCGTACCGCCCGGCTTCTCTTGGCCACCGGTCCCGCCGTGGGTGCCTGTTGGGGTATCAGCCTGATCGCCGCCAAGGTCTGGACCTGGTCGGTCCCGGTGACGGTCGGCGTGGGCTACGCGGTCGCCCTGCTATCCGTCATCGCTGTCCTCCTCGCGGCCGCCACGAGCCGGCACAGCTACCGCCGCACCCGCCTCGGCACCGCCGGCGCGCTTGCCCTGGCCGTGCTCGACGCGAGCATGCTCGCCGCTGTTGTCCTGCTCGCACCGGCCGTGGCGTGGCCGATGGCCGCCGCGATCCCGGCCAGCCTAGGACGCATCGGCTACGCCATACACTCGCTGCCCCATGTTCGGACGAGCTGAGACGGGCGCCCAGGCCGCGTGGAGTGAGTCATTGCCGAGTCATCGGCGCGTCAGCACGGCGCCGTATGGTCCCTACCATTCCTCAGCTCCGGTAACTCAAGGAGGACTGGCATGGGGACAACGCCACCGCGTCCTGGCGCCGTCCGGGTGTCCCAGGATGACGACGCCGCCGCCACCACCTCCCCCGCCGCCACCACCGCCACCACCGGAGCCGACCGCCACCGGCACCGGTGGTGGCGGCGGCGGGGGCGAATGCCGGACGGGCCGCTACCCGGGTACGCACCGGACCATCATCGCCCATCCAGCGGTCCGCCGAACGGGGCCTGTCGGTAACAGCGGCAGGTGGTCGTCAGTCCCGCTGTTGGGTCAGGCCGGCCCGGTGCCGACCGGGGCGAGGCCGGTGAGGCCCAGCGCCGGCTTGAGATCGGTGAACCAGATGGCCTCGGGATCCAGGTGGGCGAAGAAGGGCCGGCCGACGAGCCGCGGGTCGCGTGCCTGTAGATAGCGCAACACGAAGACGCGTTCCCCGGCGATGTCGGCGAGGCCGTCGATGCAGACCTTGCCGGGGTGCGCCGACATGACGGGCCCGCGGATCGTTCGGGCCAACCCGGACACCCGCGAGTACGCGTCGCGGAACATCTCGTACGCCCGGATGAGCGATACGGCGAAGAACTGCTGCGGCCCGGTGTCCCGCTCGACGAACAGGTAGTACGGCAGCAGCCCGGACCGGGTCATGTTCCGCCACAGCTCGACGAGGACGTCGGCATTGTCGTTGATACCCCGGATCAGCGGAGCCTGGCAGCGGATGACCGCGCCGGCGTCGCGTACCCGTCGAATGGCGGTCGTGACGATCTCGGGCCGCAACTCGCGAGGGTGGGTGAGGTGGGCCATCAGGGCCAGCTGCTTGCCGGCGCCAGCCACCCGGGCGAACAGGCGCAGCAGGTCGTCCGCGTCCGGGTCCCGTACGAACCGGGACGGCCAGTACGACAGCGCTTTCGTGCCGATCCGGATGGCCTGGACGCTCGGCACGGTCAGCAGCGGCTCGACGTAACGCCGGAGCACATCCGCGCTCATCACGAGCGGATCCCCGCCGGTGATGAGGACATCGGTGATCTCCGGGTGCGCCCCCAGGTAGCGCAGCGTCGAGTCCATGTCGTCCATGGCGATCTTCAGCGCCGGCTCCCCCACGAACTGCGGCCAGCGGAAGCAGTACTGGCAATAGGCATGGCAGGTCTGGCCCTGTCGCGGGAAGATCAGCAGCGTCTCGGCGTACTTGTGCTGCAGCCCGGGCAGCCGGACGCCGTCGAGCAGCGGCTCGTTGACCTCGACCTGGCCGGCCGGGTGTGGGTTGAGCCGCGAGCGGATCTCGTTGGCGGCCGCCCGGACCGCACCTTCCGGGGCATCCTCCCGGAGCAGCCGCACCATCCGCGCCAGGTCGGCCGCCGCGAGCATGCCCGGCTGCGGGAATGTCAGCCGGAAGATCGGATCATCCGGTACGGCGGCCCAGTCGATCAGCTCGTCGATGACGTACTCGTTCGTCCGGAACGGAAGGACCGCGGCCACGGCACGCAGCGCCAGGCGCTCGTGCGCCGCCATGCCAGCACGAAGCAGTACCGCATCCAGCGCACGTTCGGTCAGCGCTCGAAATGTGGTGGCTATGGTGACTCCTGGTCGAAGAGGGCTTACGGGTGGCCCGCGGGCTGCGGCGCAAGCGACCTCAAGCGGATGAAGGCTTGACCGGGTCGCTCGTACTTTTCCAGGTACTGCACGATCAAGGACGCATGCACGCTCGACTCGCCCGAGACGACCTCCAACGCATACGTGAAGGTCATCTCCTCTCCGACGCTAGCACGCAGAGTCTCGTCCCTGGTCGAGGCGAGATGCGCGAGTACGTGGGCACTCATGACATAGAATTGATCTTCGTGATTCACGAATTCGCACGCGTACCGTCGAGAGCCCTTGCCGTCACGGAGTGTCACGCTCATGACCATGAACTCCTCCAGCGGCTTTCCGTGCCGCCATAGCTCATCGAAGCGCTCGCCCACGAACGTGCCGAGCGGCGAGCCCACGGTGATCTCGAGCTGGGTACCATCGCCCGAAAGCCGGCCGATGGGCAGGAACGACACCAGCGCCCGGTCGTCCCAGCGGTAGAGGGTCACCGAGGCCGACGCGGCGTAGAGCCTGACCTCGAACCGCCGGCGCAGGTGCTCGTCCAAGCCGCGCCGGAAGCGGTCGAGGACCCGCAGGTTGCGCAGGATCTCCTGACGCACGTCGGACCGGCTGGCATTGCCGGCGAGTTCGGTGGCGCGCTGCGCGGCGGCCAGCGAGTCGGGATCGAGCAGCAGGATCCGCATCACGGTGTGGCGTCGCAGCGCCTCGGTTGCCGCGCGGAGGAACCGGGCCGTCCCCGGCCGGTCCAGCAGACCGGAGAACGTATCGAGAATCCGTACGTCGGACGTCGCGTGGTAGACCTGATCGGTGAACCAGTCGTAGTCGAGCCGACGGTGCTCCCAGACCCGGCCGTGCTGACCCCGGGTGATGAGCGGGCTGATCACGAAGATCGTGACGATCGCGCCGATGAGATCGGCGCCCAGGTTCAGGGCCAGATTCTGGCCGTACTGGCCGATCCCCATCGCCTGCCAGAGGAGCAGGGTCGCTAACACCAGGATGAGCCCGAGCGCCGCGATCACCTTCGGGCGAAGTCGCTGCCCCGTCCACTTGCGCGCTGCCCGAAACCGGCGGCCAAGATCCATAAGCGGCACCGTCCCTCTGCGGTGTCGCAGGTCGCGCATCGACCCAGCGTGTTAGGCAACATACTGATAGTAAACGATGGATGGCAAGGTCGACCGGGTAGCTGTGCGGCGCAGAGCTACGAGCGCGCGCTCATCTTCGAAGGCAATGCTCGACAGGTGTTCCCCCGGCTCGCCACCCCGGCCTCACCACCGCTTCCGCGGACGGGACCGTCAGCGTTGGCGCCGCCCTGATCTTCGCGCCGGACAGACCTGGCCGCCGCCGAACCAGCCCGAGTGCGGCATTCGGCGGGACGCCCGTCCCAGGTCGACGACCATCGTCCGGTTCGACGGGTCGGCCGCGATCAGAACTGCTCGACCCAGTACGGCACGACATCCATCCAGCCGTTGGCGGCCGCGCCGTTGAGCCGGCCGCTGCTGCGGGTGGACAGCGCGTACCAGGAGTCGACGTAGTCCGGATCGTCCGTCCACCATGAGTTGGGCATGGCCGCAAGGATCGCGCTGACCAGCGGGGTGTACGCACCGCCATCGACGATGTAGAGCAGGGCGGCGGCGATCGCCTGCGCGAGTTGCAGATAGTTGGTGTCGCCGTCGTCCTCCATCATCACCACGTCGGCCAGGTTGTACTTGTAGGCCGAGAAGTGGACCAGCAACTGGTTCGGGAAGTACGTCGTGCCGTCGTAGTCGAGGTACGGCATTTGTACCGTGTCGATCTTTACCTTGCCGTCGAGCCCGAAGCCGCCCACGACGTTGAAGATCTCGGCCGCGCCCTTGATCCACGGTTCCTTGTCATCGGACAGCCGCACGGCGTTCACCTTGGTGGCCCAGTAACCGGCCGTCGCGGTCAGGCCCGTGCCCACGCCGGCGATGCCGCGCTGCGCCAGCGTCGCGCGCAGGACGTCAAGACCCATGGTCAGCGCCTGTGCCGTGTCGACCTCGACGAGCAGCACCGGTCGCTGGGGCAGGAGTACCGCATCGAGATGCACCGTGGCACCTCCCGGTTCGTACGCGAGCACGCCGGTGACCGCGTCGTCAGAATGCGTCGCCGCCACGAGCGGGGCCTCGCCCCGAAGCAGGGCCGCGCGCATGTCCGGGTGCGCGAGCCGTAGCCGCAGCATGGAGGCGCCGGTCGGCGGTAGCCCCTTGGCGGTCAACAGTTCCTGGTTGGCCCCCCGCACCGCCTGGGTGAGGGATGAGCCCGCCCGTACGCTCATCAGGTCCACCGGCCCGTTGGCGACGCTCGACACGATGCGGTCCTGTACGGCCCGGTCCTGTAGCGACCGGGCGAGCTGACCGGCAACGCGGTCGACGATCGGGAAGACTCCGGTGGCGTACCCGGACGTCCGGGCTGCGTCGACGGCCGCCTTCCGGTCAACGGATAGGGCCTGTGCCGGTGTGGCCACCGAGGTGACGACAATTGCCATCAGCGTGATGAGCGGCAACGCGGCATGACGGACGCTACGTGTGTGCATGCAGACTCCTCGGTGTCGAAGCACCGCCAGCATGCGGCGGCGCTCTTCCATCGAAGATTGACTATATTGATCGACGTTGTCAAGGGCCGGTTCTCGGCCCACCAGCCGGACTGTCGGGCGACAGCAGGAGGGTGGGCAGGGCCAGCACCGCCGGCCCCACCCACTCCCGCCGCGTCGCGGGCAGGTTCTTGGCGGCGGCATCAACCATTGCCGGCATCCGCCCCCGTGAACGTCCGGTCCAGCCACGCCTGCCACACCGAGGCCAGCTGCTTGCGGTCCAGCTCATCCGTGAACGCATGGTGCTCGATGACCACGGTGTTCTGCGCGTACACGAGCATGTGCAGGCCGTTGGTGGTGCGCACGCCCAGGAACTCCGGGTCGGCGAACTCGACCACCGCGTCGTCGGCCGGCAGTCCCGTCACGCTGAGCCGCCCCTGCGCGCCGTTCGTGATCGGCTGCGTCAACCCGAAGGCGCCCGCGTACGCCGCGGCCACCCGCTCGGCGTCGGGCACCTCAGGGCCCATGAGGAACAGGTTGGCCGACGACGTACGCCCGGCGAAGTGCTTGAGGTAGACGGCCAGCTTCCGCAGGTACATGCCGTCGCCCTTGGTCAGCGCGTCGTACTCCGCCGCCCAGTCGTCACCTAGGAATCCACTGTGGACCAGGCGCAGCACCGTGCTGCCTCCCGCGCGCCCCTCGATCAGGTACTCGAACGCCATGAACAGGCCGTCCGGGCTCGCGTCGCCCCGGTACGCGAGCCGGCGCCCGGGCTCCCACGCCGTCACCGTGGACTCGTGCGCATAGTCGCTGTCGAATGTCATGCGAGTCTTGCCACCCTCGCGGGGCTCGATCTCGTTGTGCCCCATGAACCAGGAGTTGACCCCGGGGCCGGTCGCGATCGCCTCCCACACCTGCTCCGGTGTCGCGTCGAGCACGATCTCCTCGCGTACCTCGAACTCGTGCGGCATTGTCATTATCCCTTCGTATTGGACTTCACACCTGGGTGCACGGCGACGACGACCCGGTGCGCCCGGCCGCCCTCCGCCGACTCGTCGTGGTACTTGCTCACCAGTGCGGTGACGGCCGATGCCAGCTCTTCCGCGAACGCCGCCCGGTCCGCCGCCGACGCGAACCTCACCTCACCGTCCAGCGCGAACGTCGCCACCCGCTTGCCCGCTTGCGCCGCCCCGGTGACCAGGGCGCCGACGTCCCGCACCAGCCGCGCGGCGAGGGCAAGCAGCCATCGCGCCGACAGCCGGTCGGGCGAGCGGGACGGGTCGGGCTCCACCGCGGCCAGCACCACCGGCGAGATCACGTAGGACTCCGCGGTCGCATGCAGCAGCCGCTCGGTGACGTTGCCCCTCCGCCGCTCCTCCACGAGCTGCACGAGCCCGTGCCGCTCCAGCTCACGTAGGTGGTAGTTCACCTTCTGCCGCGCCAGCCCCACCCGGGCGGCCAGCATCGTCGCCGAACCCGGGTCCGCCAGCTCCGCCAGCAGCCGGGCACGCATCGGATCAAGCAAGACCGCGGCTGCCGCCGGATCCTCGATCACCGCCACCTCGAACATGCGGGTGACTCTGCCAGCCGACAACTTATCTTGTCAAGACTGCTGACGTTGTCGGTGAAGGGAGCCTCCCAACCACCGGCCATCGGCTGGTGGCTGCGCCACGAGCTCGGTCGGCAAGCCCACCAACGATCACCTGCTGTGCAGTGTTGACACCCGCTGCGCGCGAGTCGAGAATCTGACCTGTTCAGCCTGTGCGCACAATGTTCATTAGGTGAGCGTTCCGTCTTGTTGAACGACATGTCATGAGGAGCTCAGATGAGCGCACCCGCAAGTCCTGCTGGCTCCGCGATCGTCTTCCGTAACGGACTCGTCCTTACCATGGATGACCGTCGCACTGTGCTTGACCCGGGCGACGTGCTTGTGGTCGGCGAGCGGATCGCCGAAGTGGGTCCCGACCTGTCCGTTCCCGAGGGCGCCGTGGAGATCGACGCCCGCGGTGGCATCGTGATGCCGGGAATGATTGACACGCACCGGCACATGTGGCAGACCGCCATGCGCGGCTACGGCGCGGACTGGACTCTCACCCAGTACTTCGTCTGGTACTACCTGGAGCACGGCAAGCTGTTCCGGCCGGACGACATCTACGCAGGGAACTACCTCGCCGCGATTGAGGCCATCGACGCCG
>JAEHDK010000593.1 GCA_016880465.1 Micromonosporaceae bacterium | reverse complement strand
GCCGGAGCAGATCCGGCTCGATGCGCAGGACGGCGTACCGGCCCGGGTCGTCGACGTCACGTACTTCGGGCACGACGCGACGATCCAGCTCCGGCTGGAGCACGACGGTACGCCGGTCGTGGCGCGCATCATGGGTACGCCGGCACCGGCGCCAGCCTCGCTGGTGCGGCTCGGCGTGACCGGCCCGGTCACCACGTACGCGGCGACTAGCTGAGCGGCGCGCCGTCGCGGCGGTGAGCCGCCGGGTGGGTGTTCAACGCGCCGAGCGTGAACGCCGCGGCCGCGATGAGGAGCAGCAGATGTGGCGTCGTGCCGACCTGTAGGTCGGGGCCCAGCGGAACCTGCAGCAGCAAGCCGAGGATCAGCGACAGGCGAGCCGTAGCCAGCGCGACGGGCCGGTCCTCGCCAACGATCATGGCGACCAGCAGGACAATGACCAGCATCGGCAGGTACGGTTCGCTCGAGTAGCGCGTGAACGGAATGCTCTCGCCGTAATACCGCAGAGCTGCATCGATCGTGATGAGCAGTGTCGCGGCGGCGCCCAGTGCGGTCACCCGCCGTGAGGATGCGCCGCGCAGATTCTGGACGGCGACGGCAGCGACGAGAAGGACCCCGATGCCCGACAGAACCGGGGCGGGGACGCCGGTGATGTAGATGAACAGGGCGAACATGATTCCGACGATGCCCAGGGCCGTGGCCACCGTGTTCACCGCGGCGCGGCGCACCCGCAGCCCGAACTGCATGTCCAGGACGACCGTGGCGACGATCAGCAGCGCGCCGGCGGCGGTGAACCAGAAGCCGGTCGCCAGATTGTCCCGGCCCACGTGCTCCCGGACGTTGACGAGCATGCCCAGCACGCCGGCGGACAAGCCGAACGCTGCTCCTTGGGCCACGTCCCGTGCGCGGCGGCCGGGGGCGGTGACCACGAGGACGAGGGCGGCACCGACCAGCAGCCACAACCAGACGGCGTTCGCGTCCCTGAGGTTCCGATAGGTCGGGTCCAAACTGGCCAGTTTGCCGGCGGCGCCGACCGCGAGCAGGGCCGCCGACCCGGCGGCGAGGACGCGGATCACCACCGACCGCACCGGGTATTGGCGGCGGGGACCCGGCGGGCGCGGTGGCCGGGCCACCGGGTGCGGCGCCGGGGTGTCGCGTGCCGACGGCGCGATCTCGCCCGGCTTCGGCTCCTCGGCTGGCCCGCGCTCCGGTCCGGGGGTGACCTGACGCGGGATATCGGCTGTCGTCGGCGCCGCCACCGGCACGACCGGTGTGGCCGCACCGAGTGCCGCGCCGGCGGCCGCGGAACCCGTGCGGCTGTCGTCGTCGGCGAGGCGTTGCAGGGCCAGCCTGGCCGCCAGAGCGAGTCCTTCGTGCCGGCTGGCCAGGAGCCGGGCCAGCTCGCCGACCGCACCGGCGCGCATGCCGCTGAGGGGATGGTCGATGGCCTCCTGCAACTCGCGGGGCAGCGGCGCGGGTGTGCTGACGGGTCGGCTGCGCCGGGCGATGTGCAGGTCACCCTGCAGGTCGAAGGTCCACTTGCCTGGTGTCTGGTTCGGGGTGGCGCGCCGCACCCGCTCGTAGACGTAGTCGTAGAGCTCGTCGAGGCCGATGTAGCCGTCCTGGTCGCGGTCGGCGTCGCCGGTGTCGAGCCCGTCGACAAGGGCACGGGTGAACACGGACGGGCCCTCGTCCCGGGTGTCGGCGAGGTCCGGGCCCTCGAAGGCGTACTCCATAGCGCTGGATGCCGTGATGACGGCGCGGCCCCGGCCGCCGAACTCTTCCTCCAGGGCGATGCCGGTACCGGCCCGGGCGACCATCCCGCGCCCGAACGCACCCGCGTAGCAGCAGTCCAGCAGCAGCACGATGCGCCTCGACCGGCTGCGGTTCATCCGCCGGTTGACGAAGTCGGCGGCCACGGCGGTGGCGCCGAGCCGGTTCAGCTTGGTGGGGGCGGCGGCGAAGTACAGCTCACCGTCCTCGTCCTTGACGCCATGGCCGGAGAAGTACAGCAGCAGCAGGTCCTCCGGGCTGCGGTCGGCGAAGAAGTCCTCGACGGTCTCGTTGATCGTGGGCGCGGACTCGTTGCGTACCGTCCGCACGTCGAACCCGCCGATCGACCGGTCCCGCAGCACCCGGGCAAGCTGCTCGGCATCATGGGCCGGTGCGCGCAGGCGCCGCAGCCCCGGATCCTCGTAGTCGTAGTTCGCCACGACCAGCGCATGGCGATTGCCGGCGGGATCGGGCTCGGCGCGCTCGTGGCGCCGCAGCCAGGCGTCGGCCTGCGGGCGCTGCTCCGGTTCCGCCCGCCCGGACAGCTCGAGCACGTCGCCGTCGACGTCGACCTTCACGGTCCCTTGTCGACGCTGGACCAACCACGCCGATATCGCATTGACAATTGCCGCCAGCACCGGCGACTGGGACAACGTGACGACCAATGTGCCGAGCGCGGCGAGCTCTACCGACTTCGCCCCCGCCGGCGCGGCACCGGCTCGGCCTGGATCGACGGCCACGTCCAGGGCGAGCAGCTCCTCGCGCAGCCGCCTGGTCAGCTCGTCGAGCTGCCGGTCGTCGGCGTTGGTGTCGACGACCCGAACAGTGATCCGCATGGGCTCGTCCACCATTGATCGCCCTCTCTGGCGTGGCGTAGCACACGGATCGTAGCGGCATGCTAACCATGCCGGAACGACGTAACGGATAGGCGACAAGACCACTCGGCACCCTTGGCCCGCCTGAACCGCTAGCTGGGCTGCGGTGCCGCCATCGGCGCGGGCAACGGGCAGTGCAGCAGGCTGCAGATGGTACGCAGCAGCTCCATCTCGGTCGCCGTCATCACGCCGTCCTGGCTGATCACGTCGACCGCGGCCCGGACGAGGAGCGACTTCGCTGTCGGGTCGAGGCGGTCGAGGAGGGGCCAGACGGCATCGAGCGCCAGGACACCGTCGGCGGGCGGGGCGTACGGCACCCGGCGCCCGGGCAGCACGCGACCGATGCCGGCCCGGAACGCGAGCTCCGCCTTCGCCTGGCGGGCACGGTCGGCCTGGGCCAGGACCGCGAGCAGGGTCGTCACCGCGGTGGCGTTGCCGGCCAGTGTCTCCCGGTCGGCGCGCCAGTGCGACGTCACGTGGCTCGACTCGTACAGCGCGCTGTACAGCTGCCGCGAGAGGCAGTACTCGAACACGCTGATCCGGTCGTCCGCGTGGATGAGCGCGTCGACCGCGGCGGCCGTGGCCTCGCGGTCTGCCGCGGAGCGCTGCTGTAGGGCCGGGAACGCCAGCTGCGCCAGGGGCAGGCGCAGCAGCGGGTGGAGTCCGTCGAGCGCGCCGGCTTCGGCGGCGGTCGCGTCCGCCAGCGGCTGCCCGTACCGCTTGGCCAGCACGCCGCGCTGTGCCTCGGCGATCTCGGCATCGTCGGAGAGCAGGAGCCCGAGCACGAGCGGTACGACGCGGTCCGGCGTACGGGCCCGGTCGCGCAGCTGGGCGGGCAGCTGGTCGAGGATCGCCGCGGCGCGCTCGTACGCCGAGCCCGACGCCGTACCGATCTGCGCCACGATCGCGTCGGGGTCGGCGGGAACCCGCGCGTCGGCCGGCGGCAGGACAGTGGCCGCCGTCTCGACCGGCGCGGCGCCCGCCTC
>JAEHDK010000063.1 GCA_016880465.1 Micromonosporaceae bacterium | reverse complement strand
GCCGGGCGGCCGGCCATCGGGCACCCGGCCGCCGGCGACCACACCGGTCGAGATGCCCGCCCCGCCGCTGTCCGAGCGGGCGGCCACGGTGTGCCGCGCGCTGCTGTCGCAGCTACCCGACTCGATCCGCACGCTGGCCCGCCGGCCGGTCACCGCGGGGGCCAAGCAGAACGCGGCGTACGGCGACCCCGCCATCACCCTCGCCTGTGCCGCCGGGCCTCCGCCGTCGGTCGCCCCGGAGGCCCAGCTGTGGGACCTGGACGACGTCTGCTGGCAGTACGACGAACGCGCGGACACGACCGTCTTCACCACAGTGGACCGGGAGGTGCCGCTGACGGTGGCGGTACCGAAGACGTACGACACCGCCACGCAGTGGTTGATCGAGTTCTCCGGTCCAGTCATCGCGACGGTGCCCGCCGCCGCGACCGTGCCCTCGGGTTGCACCGGTTAGTGCAGCCCGGTACCGCGGCGCTGGGCGGTACGCACGAGGCGGGACACCAGCTTCGGGTACGCCAGCCCGCTGGCCGCCCACATCTGCGGGAACATGCTCGTCGGGGTGAAGCCGGGCATCGTGTTGATCTCGTTGAGGTAGACGTCGAGCTCCGCCGTGACGAAGAAGTCGGCGCGGGCCAGGCCGGCGCAGTCCAGCGCGGTGAACGTCCGGCAGGCCAACTCCTGGATCTGCCGGGTCACCCGCTCGGGCAGCCCGGCCGGGATGTCGAACTCGCACGAGTCGTCGAGGTACTTCGCCTCGAAGTCGTAGAACTCGTGGTCGCGCGCGACCCGGATCTCGGCCAGCAGGGACGCCTCGGGCGGCCCGCCGTACTCGCCCTCGAGCACGCCGCACTCGATCTCCCGACCGATGATGGCGCCCTCGACGAGGACCTTCGGGTCGACCTGCCGGGCGGCGGCCAGCGCGGCGTCGAAGTCCGGCCAGTCCTTGACCTTGGTGATGCCGTACGACGAGCCGGCCCGGGCCGGTTTGACGAAAACGGGCAGCCCGAGCCGTGCCCGGTCGGCCGCGGACAACGTGGCGCCGGCCCGCAGCACCACATAGGGGCCGATCGGAATGCCCTCTGCCGCGGCGAGCTTCCGGGTGAACTCCTTGTCCATCGCGGCCGCGCTGGCGAACACGTTCGCCCCGACGTACGGGATGCCCGCCATCTCCAGCAGGCCCTGGATCGTGCCGTCCTCCCCGTACGCCCCGTGCAGCACCGGAAACACCACGTCCACGTCCCCGAGCGCACGCGCACCATCGGCCGGATCGAGGACCACGATGCCACGCGAGGTAGGGTCGGCCGGCAACACGACGGCACGGCCCGACTCGGCGGTCACCTCGGGCAGCAGCCGGCCCTGGATCGCGAGGCTCTGCGGGTCGCCGCTGGTCAGGACCCACTGCCCGGACCGGGTGATGCCGACCGGCACCACCTCGAACTCGTCCGGGTCGAGCGCGCCGAGGATCCCGCCGGCGCTGACGCAGGAGATCGCGTGCTCGGTGCTCCGGCCGCCGAACACGATGGCCACCCGGGTCCTGCGTGGGCTCACGCGACAAGACCCTACCCGGCAAGCGCCGCCAACATCCGATTGCCCGGGATTCACCGGCGAGCCGAAACGAGGCGTCCACGGGGCCGACACTGCATGTGATCAAGTTCGACTCGGCCGGCCGGCTGGCCACGATGGCCCGGCCGCGCGGCGGCGGGTGGCTGGCCGGCGAGCTGGCCGGGCTGCGCGCGGCCCGGCCTCGAGTTCCTGACCCACCCGATCCCCGACTTCGGCGTACCGGCCGATCCCGGCGCCGTGGCCGAGCTGGTCGACGCGTTGCGTACCGCGCTCGCCGCCGGCCGCTTCGTGGCCATCCACTGCCTGGGCGGGGTCGGCCGCTCGTC
>JAEHDK010000592.1 GCA_016880465.1 Micromonosporaceae bacterium | reverse complement strand
ATCGACGCGCGGGCGAACGTGAACCAGAAGTTCAGCGCTATGTTTCCGCTCGTCATGGCAGTGCAGCTTGGCAATGTTGCCATCACGCGAGCTCTGGTTGCACAGCGCGCTCGTGGCTTCGCAGACGGTCGGAAGATCGCAGCGGAGAAGGCCGCGGCTGCAACGGCGTCCTCCTTGCGCGCCCGACCGGCACCCAGGCGCCAGGCCGCGACCCCGATCGCCAGCGCGTCCACAGTGGACACATAGCCCGCCCGGTCGGCGCGCACGACCTCGGTCTCCCGCGCGCGGGGCAGCGCCGCGTCGGGATCGCCGCCCTGCGCCCGGACCATCGCCCGCCAGCGGTCCATCGCCCGGCCGCCGGCGAGTGCGGCCGCAGGGTCCACATCGGACAGTCCGGCGGCGCTGAGCATCTCCCGCGCGAGCGCGAGGGTCAGCTCGACCACGTCGGCCGGGCCGCCGCCGGCCAGCACGTCCACCGCCTCGGCGACCTCGACCGCGTTGCCGACCGCGCAGCCGAGCGGCGTGGACATCCCGGTCAGCAGCGCCACGGTGGTCACCCCGTGCGCCCGGCCCAGCTCGACCATCGTGCGGGCCAGCTCCCGAGCGTCGGCCGCGGACTTCATGAAGGCGCCGCTGCCCACCTTCACGTCGAGCACCAACGCGCCGGTACCCTCGGCGATCTTCTTGCTCATGATGGAGCTGGCGATGAGCGGGATCGACTCGACGGTGGCGGTGACGTCGCGCAGCGCGTAGAGCTTGCGGTCGGCTGGCGCCAGGCCTTCGCCGGCGGCGCAGACGACCGCGCCCACGTCGCGCAGTTGGACGAGGAACTCGGCGGTGGACAGCGTGGCTCGCCAGCCGGGGATCGCCTCCAGCTTGTCCAGCGTGCCGCCGGTGTGCCCGAGCCCCCGGCCGGACAGCTGCGGTACCGCCGCACCGCACGCCGCGACCAGCGGCGTCAGCGGTAACGTGATCTTGTCGCCCACCCCGCCGGTCGAGTGTTTGTCCACAGTGGGCCGCCCCGCTCCGGACAGGTCCAGCCGTTCGCCGCTCGCGATCATCGCGTGGGTCCACCGGGCGATCTCGCGGGGCGTCATGCCACGCAGCAGGATCGCCATCGCGAGCGCGGCCATCTGCTCGTCCGCGACGGTGCCCCGGGTGTACGCGTCCACCACCCAGTCGATCTCCGGGTCGGACAGCTCGCCCCCGTCCCGCTTGGTACGGATGATGTCGACGGCGGCGAACTCGGGCTCACCCATGGGCGCCCTTGAGGTCGTCGGGCCCGAACGCGTCCGGCAGCAGCTCGGCCATCGAACGTGCACCACCCGGCGCCGCCACCAGGCACTGCGGCCCACCGTGCTCCCACAGCAGCTGGCGGCAGCGGCCGCACGGCATCAGCGGCGCACCCGTACCGTCCACACAGGACACCGCGACCAGCCGGCCGCCGCCGCTGGCGTGCAGCGCCGACACGAGCCCGCACTCCGCGCACAGCGTTACGCCGTAGGAGGCGTTCTCCACGTTGCAGCCCACCACCACCCGGCCGTCGTCGACCAGGCCGGCCGCCCCCACCGGGAACGCCGAGTAGGGGGCGTACGCGCGGCGCATCGCCTCGGTCGCGGCGGTACGCAAGGCGGGCCAGTCGATCTCCACCCAGTCAGCCTTTCACGTACGGCTTGCCGTCCGCGGCCGGTGCCCGGACCCGCCCGACGAGCCCGGCCACCGCCAGGATCGTGGCGAGGTACGGGACCATCGCGAGGAACTGGTTCGGGATCGTGCTGCCGATCGAACCGAGGTAGGTGGCGAGCTTGTCGGCGAAGCCGAAGAACAGCGCGGCGAGCAGCGCACCGGTCGGGCTCCACCGGCCGAAGATCATCGCGGCGAGCGCGATGAAGCCCTTGCCGCCGATCATGTTTTTGGTGAACTGGCTGACCAGCGCGAGCGTGTAGAAGGCACCGCCCATGCCGGCGACGACGCCGCCCAGCAACACGTTGCGGTACCGGACGCCGAGGACCCGTACGCCGACCGTGTCGGCCGCGGTCGGGTGCTCGCCGACCGACCGGGTACGCAGGCCCCACCGGGTGTGGAACAGCCCGAAGTGGATCACCACCACGAGGCCCAGCGCCAGGTACAGGAAGATGTTCGCGTGGAACAGCACCGGCCCGATCACCGGTATCTCCGACAGGCCCGGGATCTTCCACTCCGGGAAGCGCGGCGGCTGGTTGAACCCCGGCTGGTTGGTCTGCATCAGCCGCTCGTAGAGGAACCCGGTCACGCCGAGCGCGAACAGGTTCAGCACGATGCCGAGCACGACCTGGTCGACGAGGTACCGGATGGCGAGGAAGGCGAGGATCAACGAGATCAGCAGACCACCCACGGCCGCCCCGATCAGGCCCGCCCAGGCGCTCGCGGCGACCGTGCCGACCAGCGAGCCCATGAAGGCGCCCATCAGCAGCTGGCCCTCGATCGCCACGTTGATGACCCCGGACCGCTCGCAGAGCACCCCGCCGAGCGCGCCGAAGATGAGCGGCAGCGCGAGGTTGAACGTGCCGCGCGCGACGTCGACGAGCGGCATGTAGTTGAGCCCCGGCCGGGCCGAGGAGATCTGCCAGCACAGGAACGATACGGCGAGCCCGACCACGCCGACGCCGAGCAGCAGGCCGAACCACCGCTTGCCGACGCCGGTCAGCAACGTCGCGCCCGCGCCCGCGGCGAGCACCCCGAACACGATCGCGCCGGGCACCCCGGAGACGGACAGCGCCGCACCGGCCGAGTCCTCGCTGAGCGTGAACCGGGCGTCCTGCGCGTCCGCGAGCGAGCCGAACAGGGCCGCGGCAAGCACGCCGAGAGCGAGCAGGATCGCGCCGACCGTACGGTCGCGCGTCCAGAACCGGCGCGCCTCGACGGCGAGCGTGGGGGCACTGGCGATCAGGGTTGACATGACCTCACCACCCCCTGGCCAGGCTCGTCTCCAGCTGGCTCGCGCGAGCCGCGCGCAGCTGGAAGATGGTCTTCACGAACGCGGGTGCCGCGATGAAGATGACGATCAGTGCCTGCAGCACGGTGACCAGCTCCACCGAGATCCCGGAGTACGACTGCATCCGGTTGCCGCCGGCCTGGAGCGCGCCGAACAGCAGCGCACCGAGCGCCACGCCCCACGGCTTGGCCCGGCCGAGCAGCGCCACCAGGATGCCGTTGAAGCCGATCTGGCCGGCGACCAGCACCGTCAGGTTGTACGCCGTACCCTGCACCATCATCGCGCCGCCCAGCCCGGCCAGCGCGCCGGAGATCGTCATCCCGAGTACGTACGTGCGGGTGACGCTCATGCCGGCGGTACGGGCCGCGTTCGGGTTGGCGCCGACCGCCCGCAGTTCGAAGCCGAGCGTCGAGCGGCCGAGCAGCCAGGCGACCGCGGCGGTGACCGCGACCGCCAGCAGCACGCCGAGGTGCACCCGAAGGTTCGTGCCGAGCAGGTGGGTCAGCCGGGCGTCGCCGTCGATCGGCCTGCTGATCGCGTCGCTGCGCCCCGGGTCCTGGATTCCCTTCTGGATGATCAGCCAGCTGAGGAAGAACAGGGCCACGTAGTTCAGCATGATGGTGGTGATCACCTCGTGGGCACCGGCGCGCGCCTTGAGGACACCGGGTACGAAGCCGAAGGCCGCTCCCGCGATCAGCCCGCCGAGCAGCGCGACGACCAGGTGCAGCACCGGTGGCAAGGGGAGGAGGAAGCCGAGGAGACCGGCGCCGATCGCGCCCAGGATCGCCTGGCCCTGCCCGCCGATGTTGAACAGGCCGCCGCGGAACGCGAGCGCGACCGCGAGGCCGCTGAACACCAGCGGGGTGGCGTACGTGAGCGTCTCCGAGATCGGGTAGAACACGAGCTCCCAGGTGTTGTCCCCGCTCGACGCGCCGCCGATCGTCGCCGGGTCGACGACCGAACCCTTGAACAGGTTGGCGTACGCCTCGGCGATCGCCTGCCAGCTCGCGCTGAGCGCATCGCCGGGAGCGGTGAAGAGGTACCCGTACGACGCCCGCACCTCCTCGTCGGAGATGACGATCAGGAATGCGCCGATCACCAGCGCGAGCACGACCGCGAGGACCGACACGACGACCGTGTTCGTCGACCAGAGGTTGGCCAGGAAGGCACGCCGGAACTCGCCCGGCACCCGCTCGCGCGGTGGCTGCGGGGAACGGGCGAGCGTGGCCTCGGCCTCCCGGGCCGCCGCGGCCGGCGTCGCCGGAACCTTGTCCGGCGATCCAGCGAGCGGCTCGGTGAGTGGCTCAGGCGGGTTGGTCATCGGTGGTCCCTTGTCCGGCCGGTGCTGCGACCGGGGGTGCGGCGTCGTCGACGATGCCGGCCATCAGCAGACCGATCTCCTCACGGGGGGTGTCGGGTGGGACGGTGGCGAGGATCCGGCCGCGGTACATCACGGCGACCCGGTCGGCGAGCCCGACCACCTCGTCCAACTCGCTGGAGACGAGCAGTACCCCCGCCCCGGCATCGCGCTCGGCGATCACCTGGGCGTGGATGAACTCGATCGAGCCGACGTCGACACCGCGGGTCGGCTGGGCGGCCACGAGCAGCTTCAGCGGGCGGGACAGTTCCCGGGCGACGATGACCTTCTGCTGGTTGCCGCCGGACAGGGTGCTCGCCGGCGCCTCGGCCGACTCGGTGCGTACGTCGAACTGGGCGATCTTCTCGCGGCCCGCGACGAGGATCGCATCCGGCCGCAAGCTGAGCCCGGAGCCGAACGGCGCCTGGTCGTACACGTCGAGGACCAGGTTCTCGGCGACCGAGAACTCCTGCACGAGCCCGTCGGCGCTGCGGTCCTCCGGGATGTACCCGACTCCTGAGTGCAGGACGTGCTTGGTGTTCGACTTGGTCACGTCCTGGCCGGCGACCACGATCGTTCCGGTGTGTACCGGTCGCAGTCCCATCACCGCCTCGACCAGCTCGGTCTGCCCGTTGCCCTGCACCCCGGCGACGCCGAGAATCTCCCCGGCCCGTACCTCGAGATCGATGCCGTCCACCGCCCGGTGCAGCCGGTCGTCGAAGACGCTCAACCCGGTCACCTGCAGGACCGGCTCGCCCGGCGCCGCGGCTTGCTTGCTGACCTCGAAGCTCACCGCGCGGCCGACCATCAGCGACGCCAGCTCGTCCTCGCTCGCGTCCGGGGCGGTCGTCGCGACGGTACGGCCGCGCCGGATGACCGTGATCCGATCGGCGATCGCCTTGACCTCGCGCAGCTTGTGCGTGATGAAGACGATCGACTTGCCGGAGTCCTTCAGCGCCCGCATGACCTCCAGCAGCTCGTCGGTCTCCTGCGGGGTGAGCGCGGCGGTGGGCTCGTCCAGGATCAACAGGTCGACCTGCCGGGTGAGCGCCTTGACGATCTCCACCCGTTGCTGGACGCCGACCGGGAGGTCCTCGACCGTCGCGTCCGGGTCGACATCCAGGCCGTACCGCCGGGAGACCTCGATGACCTCCTGGCGCGCCGCACGCCGGTTGAGCACCCCGACCGGACCGCCACGCACCTGCTCGGCGCCCAGCATCACGTTCTCCGCGACGGTGAACACCGGTACGAGCATGAAGTGCTGGTGCACCATCCCGATGCCGGCCGCGATCGCCTGTCGCGGGCTCTTGAACCGCACCGCCGCGCCGTTCACGAGGATCTCACCCTCGTCCGGCTGCAGCAGCCCGTACAAGACATTCATCAATGTCGACTTGCCCGCGCCGTTCTCGCCGAGCAGGGCGTGGATCTCGCCCGGCTCGACGGTGAGATCGATCTTGTCATTGGCCACCAGGTCGCCGAAGCGCTTGGTGATGCCGCGCAGCTCGAGT
>JAEHDK010000591.1 GCA_016880465.1 Micromonosporaceae bacterium | reverse complement strand
GCGCGCCATCGAGATCGAACACCGCCAGGAGGTCGGCCGCGCAGGCTAGCGCGAGATCCGGGCCGAGTTCGTCGACCGGCGGCGGCGAACCGAGACGCTCGCCGGCCGGGTGGCCGTACTGGACCACGGCCGGCCAGTGCGCGTCGAACACCCGGGTGGCGTGCGCCCAGTCGCGACCGGCCAGCGCGTGCCGCACCGCGTCGGCGGGCAGCTCGTGGTCCTCGAACCAGGCCGCGGCGAGGCGGTGCAGCCGGGCCTTCCGGTCCGGCGCCTCGCGGGCCAGCTCGGCGCGGAAGACCTCGGCGAACATCCGGTGGGACCGGTACCACGACGGTTCGGCCGGACGTACCAGGCCGCTGCGGGCTAGCTGGCCCAGCAGCCGCGAGCCGTCCGCCCGGCCGCACAGCGCATCGACCAGTCCGGGGCACAGCCGCTCGACGACGGAGGTGTCGCGGAGTACCTCGCGGATCTCGGCCGGCTGGTCGGCCAGTACCTCGCCGGCCAGGTAGTCGTCGGCCATCGGCAGGCCGGACGGGTCCGGCAGGCACGTCGGGTCCAGCAGGCAGGTCGGGTCCAGCGGGCCGCCCGCGGTCGTCGTGCCGGCCGCGGTCGTCGTGCCGGCCGCGGTCGTCGTGCCGGCCGCCGCGAGCGCGACCAGCTGGACCCCGGCGGGCCACCCTTCGGTTCGGGCCTGTACCGCGCCGAGCTGCGAAGCGGGCAGCGGCAGACCGTGCCGGGCCAGCAGCTCGCCCGTCTCCGCGCTGGTGAAGGACAGCTCGGGGGTACGCAGCTCCGCGAGCTCGCCGGAGAGCCGCCAGCGGTGCAGGGGCAGGGCCGGCTCGACCCGGGTACCTACTACCAGTCGCAGCTGGGGAGTCGCGTGCCGCAAGAGGAACTCCAGCCCGTGCAGGATCCCTGGATCCCGTACGTGGTGGAAGTCGTCCACCACGACCACCACGGGTCCGGGCCGGGCGCGCAGCGCGTCGGCGAGCCGGGCGAGGAACACGTCGGCCGGCACCGTACCCGGCTCGGGCACGTCGGCGGCCTCGACGGCGGCCCGCAGGTACGCCCAGAACCGGCCGTCGTCGCCGGGTTCCAGGGCGAGCCAGGCGGCACCGCAGCCCGGCCCACCCGTACGCAGCCACCAGCTCAACAGCACCGTCTTGCCCCATCCGGCCGGCGCGCACAGCAGGGTCACCGGCGCCCCCGCGTCCAGCGGTGCCCGCAGCCGGGGCCGCTCCACCAGTGCCCCGGTCAGCGGCGGCACCATCAGCTTCGACCGCAGCAGCGGTACGCCCTGATCGCCCATGCGGTACACCCCCCCGTCCGTGCCGAACTCATACCCACCGGGGGAGCCAGCTTCACCCTTTTCGCCCGCACGATGGCGCGAGACCAGACCAAGAGGGGTGATGTGTGATGGCGCGTTCCAGCGCAATGATGACCAGGCCGCAGCGACCGCCTTCGGCGGTCGTCCGCAGGTGGGACCCGTTCCGCGAGATCGAGGACGTCTACGACCGGATGGGCCAGTTGCTCGAGGGGTACATGGGCGACCCGTCCGCCCTGACGATGCCCGCCGCCGGGATGCTCGCCGATGTCGAGGAGACCGACGACTCGTTCATCATCGATGTCGACCTGCCCGGCGTGATGCCCGGCGACGTGAACATCGAGCTGCGCGACAGCGAGCTGCGGATCTCCGGTGAGTACAAGGAGCGGGAGCACAAGGGTGTGTTGCGCCGGCGGTCCCGGCGGACGGGGCAGTTCGAGCACGTGATCTCGGTGCCGGGCGAGGTCGACCCGGACAAGGTCGACGCGATGCTGCAGAACGGCGTACTGACCGTCAAGGTGGCCAAGGCCAGCGCGAGCAAGCCTCGCCGGATCCAGATCAAGGGTGCCTGAGGCGGATCCACGATGGCCAAGGCAGTCGGCATCGATCTCGGTACCACCAACTCGGTGATCGCCGCTATGGAGGGCGGCCAGCCGACGGTGATCCCGAACGCCGAGGGGTCGCGGACGACCCCTTCGGTGGTCGCGTTCACCGAGTCCGGCGAGCGCCTGGTCGGCCAGCTGGCCCGGCGCCAGGCGATCCTCAACCCCAAGGGGACCGTCTACTCGGCGAAGCGCTTCATCGGCCGGCGCTACGACGAGGTACCGGAGGAGGCCAGGGCGGTCGGGTTCGACGTCGTCGAGGGGCCTGGCGGGGTGGCGCGGTTCGACGTCCGGGGACGGCAGTACTCGCCCGAGGAGATCAGCGCCCTGGTCCTGCGCAAGCTCGCCGACGACGCGGCCAAGTACCTCGGCGAGCGGGTCACCGAGGCGGTGATCACGGTGCCGGCGTACTTCAACGACGCCCAGCGCCAGGCGACCAAGGACGCCGGGCGGATCGCCGGGTTGGCGGTGCTGCGGATCATCAACGAGCCGACCGCGGCCGCGCTCGCGTACGGGCTGGACAAGCGGGCGCACGAGACGGTGCTCGTCTTCGACCTCGGCGGCGGCACGTTCGACGTGAGCATCCTGGACGTGGGCGACGGCGTCGTCGAGGTACGCGCGACGGCCGGCGACACGCACCTGGGCGGCGACGACCTCGACCGCGCCATCGCCGATCGCATGGCCGGAGAGTTTCAGCGTCAACACGGCCT
Source organism: Micromonosporaceae bacterium (assembly GCA_016880465.1). Taxonomy (GTDB): domain Bacteria; phylum Actinomycetota; class Actinomycetes; order Mycobacteriales; family Micromonosporaceae; genus EFPC-2. Next base: position 146 of record JAEHDK010000591.1, on the reverse strand, counting down.
CGACCTCAAGGAGAGCCCGGAGGCGTACGGTCGGCTCGCCATGGCTGCCGAGTGGATCAAGTGTCAGCTGTCCGAGCGCGAGGCCGCAGAGGCCACGATCAAACGCCTGGCCATGCGCGATGGCGCATCGCTCGACCTGAAGTTTC
>JAEHDK010000062.1 GCA_016880465.1 Micromonosporaceae bacterium | reverse complement strand
GCGGGCGCCTCGGGGGCGGTTTGAATGGCCGGGGCCGCGGCGGCGAAGCCGGCCGGCAGCGAGACCTCGATGCGCTTGCCGCCCACCTCGACGACGACGGTCTCCCGGCCAGCCGCCACACCGTCTATCTCGGACACACCGGCGTACGGCGGCACGCCGCCAGCCCAGTCGGTCTCGATCCACCGGGTGTGCACGCTGAACGGCTCCGTCGCGAAGGCGGGATCGCGGATGACCAGCCGGTGGAACGGCAGGACGGTCGGCATCCCCTCGACCACCATCTCGTCGAGCGCGCGTCGAGCCCGTTCGAGCGCCTCGGTACGCGTCTCGCCGGTGACGATCACCTTGGCCAGCAGCGAGTCGAAGTTTCCGCCGACGACGCTGCCGGGCTCGATGCCGGCGTCGACCCGTACGCCCGGACCGGCCGGCAGCCGCAGTGCGGTGACCGTGCCGGGGGCCGGCAGGAAGCCGCGGCCCGGGTCCTCGCCGTTGATCCGGAACTCGATCGAGTGCCCGCGCGGTGCCGGGTCCTCGGTGAACCGCAGCCGTTCGCCGGCCGCGATGCGGAACTGCTCCCGGACGAGGTCGATGCCGGACGTCTCCTCGGTCACCGGGTGCTCGACCTGTAGCCGGGTGTTCACTTCGAGAAAGCTGATCGTGCCGTCGACGCCGACCAGGTACTCGACCGTACCCGCGCCGTGGTACCCCACCGCGCGGCAGATCGCCTTGGCCGACTCGTGGATCGCGGACCGTTGTGCCGCGGTGAGAAACGGTGCGGGCGCCTCCTCCACCAGCTTCTGGTGCCGGCGCTGGAGCGAGCAGTCCCGGGTACCGACGACCACCACGGTGCCGTGCTGGTCGGCGAGCACCTGCGCCTCGACGTGCCGGGGCCGGTCCAGGTACCGCTCGACATAACACTCGCCGCGGCCGAACGCGGCGACCGCCTCGCGAGTCGCGGACTCCAGCAGCGCCGGGATCTCCGCGAGCGTGCGCGCGACCTTGAGCCCGCGGCCGCCGCCGCCGAACGCCGCCTTGATCGCCACGGGCAGGCCGTGCTCGCGGGCGAACTCGACCACCTCGGCCGGCCCACTGACCGGTTCCGCGCTACCAGCGACCAGCGGTGCGCCGACCCGATGCGCGATGTGCCGGGCGGTCACCTTGTCGCCGAGGTCGCGGATCGCCTGCGGGGGCGGGCCGATCCAGGTCAGCCCCGCATCGAGCACAGCCTGGGCGAACTCCGCGCTCTCCGCGAGAAATCCGTAACCAGGGTGTACGGCGTCCGCGCCGGACTGGGCCGCCGCTGCAAGGATCTTGTCGGTGCGCAGGTACGTGTCGGCCGCCGAGTCGCCGGCCAACGCGTACGCCTCGTCGGCCAGGGTCACGTGCGGGGCGTGCCGGTCGGCGTCGGCGTAGACGGCCACGCTGCTCAGGCCGGCGTCCCGGCAGGCGCGGACGACCCGTACCGCGATCTCGCCCCGGTTGGCGATCAGGATCTTGCGCACGGGTGGTCCTCCTCATGTCCTGGCCGCAGTCTATCCAGCAGGGTGGCGACCGCCGGGCGACGTCATCTGGCATTCAAATTTGAGTATTACGCTTGTGGCATGTCTACCACCAGGTTGCTCATCCTCGGGCTGGTGCGCTGGGTCCAGCCGGTGCACGGGTACGACGTCCGGCGCGAGCTGCTCAGCTGGCACGCCGACGAGTGGGCCAATGTCGCGCCGGGGTCGATCTACCACGCGCTCAAGAAGCTCGCCCAGGAGGGACTGCTCCGCGAGGTGGCCACCGAGCAGGTCGGGGCCCGGCCGGCGCGCACCAGGTACGAGATCACCGAGGCCGGCGAGCGGGAGTTCCAGACCCTGCTGCGGCGGTACTGGTGGGAGTACCGGCAGCCAATCGACCCGTTCTTCGCGGCATTCGCGTTCCTGCCCGCACTCGGCCAGCGGGAGGCGGTGGCCGCGCTCCGCAACCGCGCGCGGAACCTGCGCGGACACGCCGAGTTCGTCCGCACCGCCATCGATCGCGGCGGGTTCGACGGCAACGAGCCACCGCACACCTTCGAACTGTTCCGGCTGATGATGGCGCGGTCCGAGACCGAGGCGCAGTGGTGTGACGAGGTGGCCGACCTCGTGGCCGCCGGCGATCTGCCGACCGATGCCGTCGCCGCGGCGCCCCGCCCGCAGTCAAGTAATATTCAAACTTGATCGCCGCGACATATCGCGTTAGAGTGCGTCGGGTGAGGGTCAATGACGTCGTGCTAACGTCACTAAGACGTCAGAAATGGGCGGAGCCGGCACCCGATGGAGGCCGAACCATGATGATCGAGACCAAGGCGCTGCGGAAGTCATTTCGCGGCCGAGGTAAGACCGGGACCATCGAAGCGGTCCGGGGCGTCGACCTCGTGGTCGAGGAGGGCGAGATCTTCGGCTTCCTCGGCCCGAACGGCGCCGGCAAGACCACCACCCTGCGCATGCTGGCCACGCTGCTGTCCCCGGACGGCGGCGACGCCCGGGTGGCCGGCGTCGACCTGCGCAAGGATCCCGGCGAGGTGCGTAGGCGCATCGGCTACGTGAGCCAGGGCGGCGGCGTCTGGGACGAGTCGAGCGCGCGCGAGGAGCTCGAGCTGCAGGCACGGATCTACGGGCACGGCAAGGCCGAGGCCAAACGGCGCGCCCACCAGAGCATCGCCGCGTTCCAGCTCGACTCGTTCGCCGACCGGCGCGCCAAGACCTACTCGGGCGGACAGCGCCGGCGGGTCGACATCGCGCTGGGCTGCGTACACGGGCCGCGGCTGATTTTCCTCGACGAGCCGACCTCGGGGCTCGACCCGCAGAGCCGGGCACACATGTGGGAGGAGATCCGGCGCCTCCGCGAGATGGGGATGACCGTCTTCCTCACGACGCATTACCTGGAGGAGGCGGACGCCCTCTGCGACCGCATCGCGATCATCGACAATGGACAGATCGTTACCGAGGGTACGCCCAGCGAGCTCAAGCGCGAGATCGCCGGTGATGTGGTGACGCTCGGCCTGAACGGGGGCAGCACAGCCGCGCAGAGCCTGCTCAAGAGCGAGCCGTACGTGCGGAACATGGAGTTGCTCGACGACGCGCTACGGCTCTACGTCGACGCGGGCGCCGCGGCCATCCCGCAGATCCTGCGCCTGCTGGACGACGAGGGCATCGCGCTGTCCTCGATCGAGCTGCACCGACCGAGCCTCGACGACGTGTTCCTCGCCAAGACCGGCCGCTGGCTGCGCGACGAGCCGAAGACGACGAGCCCGGCCGCGCCGGTTCCGGCGACCCCAGCAACGGAGCCTGACCATGAAGTTCCTTCGCGACACCTGGTTGATCTTCACTCGCCAGCTCCAGCTGCAGATCCGCCAGCCGGTCTGGGTGGTCGTCGGGCTGCTGCAACCGTTGTTCTTCCTGCTGCTGTTCGCTCCGCTGCTGCAGACGATGTGGCCAGGCAGCCGCGCCGAGGCGTACCAGTGGTTCATCCCAGGGCTGCTCGTCCAGATGGCGATGTTCGGCACGCTGTTCGCCGGCTTCGGCATCATCGCCGAACTCCGCGCCGGCGTGATCGAGCGCATGCGGGTCACGCCGGTGAGCCGGGTGGCGCTGCTGTTCGGCCGTACGGGGCGGGACATCGTCACGCTGTTCGTCCAGTGCCTGCTGCTGGTGGTGCTGGCGATCCCGTTCGGCCTCCAGGTCGAGCTCGGCCCCTTGGTGCTGATGTTCGGCATGATTGCGCTCATCGGGGCGATGTGCTCGTCCGTCTCGTACGGACTTGGCCTGCTGACCCGCAGTGAGGACGCGCTGGCCCCGATCGTCAACACGTTCTCGGTCCCGTTCCTGTTGACGGCAGGTATCCTGCTGCCGCTGACCAACAGGGCACCCGGCTGGTTGCAGGGGATCGGCGACGTCAACCCGTTCGCCTGGGCCGCTGACGCGTCCCGGGAGCTGTTCCAGGGTCACTGGACGGTGAGCGTCGTGTGGCAGGCGCTCGCCATCCTCGGCGGGCTGGCGTTCCTCGGCATCATCTGGGGTGCCCGGGAGTTCGCCCGCAGCGTGCGATAGCTGGCCGAGAGGCATCCGCCCCGGTCTTCCCACCGGGTCAACGGCGGCGGGCCGGGGTCAGCCCGTCGGCGATCGGGAGCATCACCGCGTCGACCCGGTCGTCGCCCAGCACCTCCTCGTTGAACTGGGCGATCGCCTTGTCGTCCTCCTGGTCCGGCTGCAGGACCCGGCCACCGCGCAACACGTTGTCGACGAGGATCACCCCGCCGGGCCGGGTACGGGAGACGATCTCGGCCCAGTAGATCGGATAGCTGACCTTGTCCGCATCGATGAACGCCAGGTCAATGTGCGGCTCGGTCGGCATCGCGCGCAGGGTGTCGGCCGCCGGGCCGAGGCGCAGCTCGATGCGGTCGGCCACCCCGGCCCGATCCCAGTACCGCCGCGCGACCGAGGTGTACTCCTCGGACACGTCGCAACAGACCAGCCGGCCGCCGGACGGGAGCCCCCGGGCGATCGAGAGGGACGACAGGCCGGTGAAGGTGCCGACCTCCACCGCGTGTCGTACCCCCGTGATCCGGGTCATCATCGTAAGGAACGCGGCCTGGTCGGGCGCGATCTGCATGCCTGCGGCGGACCCCATGGTGGACTGCGTTTCGTCGATCAGGTCCCGTACGACCTGGTCCGGGCGGGAGCCGTGCTCGACCAGGTAGGCGTAGAGCTCGTCGGTTAGGTACAACGGTTTGGAGGACATACCCCGACCCTAGTCGGTGGGCCGGCGCCAGAGTCCGATGATCGGCGTACCGAGATCAGCCAGCAGGCGGCGCAGCAGCGGTAGGGAAAGGCCGATCACCGTACCGGGGTCGCCCTCGATGTATTCGACGAACGCGCCGCCGATTCCGTCGATCGTGAACGCACCCGCCACAGCCAGCGGCTCGCCGGTCCTTACATAGGCGTCGATCTCGGCGTCGCTGATGTCGGCGAAATGGACGATCGTCGACGCGACCGCCTCGGCGGCGGTACCGGTGCCCAGGTCGATCAGGCTGTGTCCGGTGTGGAGCACACCCGACTTGCCGCGCATCGCCCGCCATCTGGCGGCCGCCTCGGCCGGATCGGTTGGCTTGCCGAGCACTTGGCCGGCGAAGGCCAGGACGGAGTCGCAACCCAGAACGAGCGTGCCGGCGCTGGGTTCCGGTTGCTGGATCAGCCGGTCGGCGACCGTACGGGCCTTGCGGTGGGCCAACGTCAACGAGAGCGAATCCGGTCGCGGATCTTCCACGGTGGACTCATCGACGCCGGAGGCCACGGCGTCGGCGTCGATTCCCGCGGCCTGGAGCAGCCGCAAACGAGCCGGACTGGCGCTGGCGAGAACAAGTCTGGGTGCGGCCACGTCCGACCACGGTACCGGCCGGGCCGGAAGCACCATCCCGCGGCGTGCGGGTTATCCGGGTACGGGCGCCGCGCCGGCCCGGTTGGCCTGGGCTTCCACCACGGCCGCGAAGGCGGTGGCCGCGTCGGCAAGCTCTCGTGCGGCACGCAGCTGCGTACCGGTCACCGCGCCGCTCGCGAGGACGAGGCAGAACTCCGCGACACCGGTCTCGATGGCGAGAACCGGCGTCGAGTCGCGAAATGTATCGAGCCAGCAATGGACGCCGTCGTTGAGTGGCACGGTCACCTGCACGGCGGGCGTGCCGTCGCCGCGGCTCATCGGTCCGCCGCGACGGTACCGGCACCATCCAGCTGGAACGCAGACCCCATTTGGGCTCCTGTGTGCTTGGGCGGCAAGGGAATGCCCGGAACGTACGGTACTTAGCGTACTAAGTCAACGTAGTACTTGAGCTTGGGGAGGCCGCGTGATCAGATATCCCTGCGAGCCGGGGAGACAAACGTGGCCTTTACACCCCTCTATCTGCGAATGGCTGACGACCTTCGGGAAAAGATCGCGTCCCGACGGCTCGCAGCCGGGGCGGCCCTGCCGTCGATCTCTGCGCTCTGCCGGGACTACGGCGTGAGCGCCTCGGTCGTCCGCAGCGCGATGCTGGTGCTCAAGGCAGAAGGTCTGGTGGAGGGGCACCAAGGCAAGGGAGTTTACGTCGCGGAGCGCCCTTGATCCCGTGCCTACCGGCGAGCGGCGCGGGCCTTCCGAGCTAAGACAAGGACGACCCCGCCGACCATCAGCAGAAAGAACAGAACGAAGATGGCGGTACCGGCCGGTGTACCCGTACTGGTGGTGCCGCCCGAGCCATCCGACGACGTGACATCTGGAGTCGACGGCGGGCTCGGTGAGGCCGCGACATTCTTCAGCGGTGGTACATCGGCCGTCAACGCCGCAACTGGGTTGACTATCCCGTACCCGTACTGTTCGTCGCGGCCCGGCGGGCCCTTGTCGGTCGCGGTCGCCGTGAGGCGGTGGACGACCTCTTCGGCGGAGAGGTTTGGGTACTTGGCTCGTACGAGTGCGGCGACGCCGGCGATGATCGCGGTGGCATCCGACGTGCCGGTACCCTTGGCGTAGCGGCCCCCGCTAGTGATGGACATGGTGTCCACTCCAGGTGCGGCGAGCACAACCTCGGGGCCGGTTACTGAATTTGGATGATGATTCCCGCCGCGGTCAACGGCTGCGGCTGCAACCACGCCAGGAAATGAAGCAGGTGCGCTTACGCCCGTGCTCTCAGGACGATTACCGGCCGCCGCCACGATTACAAGATCAGCGCGTTGAGCACGCTGCACCGCATCCAGCAGTTGGGCAGTCACTCCTCCACCGCCAGCATAACAAATAACCCTGGCGCCATGATCTCGTGCGAAGTCAATAGCTCTCGCGCCGTCATTAGTATCGCCCCTTCGGCTAGGCGTTTCCAGTCTAATGGGAAGGATCTTCGCCTGCGGAGCGACACCAAGTACGCCGTCACTCG
>JAEHDK010000590.1 GCA_016880465.1 Micromonosporaceae bacterium | reverse complement strand
GGCGGCGCGGTGACCGTGCTCTGGGTCGACGCCACCAACGGGGCCGCGGGCGACATGCTGCTGGCCGCGCTGCTCGACGCGGGCGCGTCGCTCGACGCGGTCCGGGCGGGTCTGGCCCGGCTCGCGGTCGAGCCGATCGAGGTGACCGCGACCGAGGTACGCCGGCACGGGCTGCGCGCGACGCTGGTGCAGGTCGACGCACCGGACGTGGCCACCGCCCGGCACCTCGGCGCGGTCACCGCGATCGTCGACGGCGCCGGGTTGCCCGCGCCGGTCACGGCGTTTGCCCACGCCACCTTCGCGCGCCTCGCGCAGGCCGAGGCCCGGGTGCACGGGGTACCCCTGGCCGACGTGCACTTCCACGAGGTCGGCGCGCTCGACGCGATCGCCGACATAGTCGGCTGCGCGCTCGCGCTGCACGATCTCGGGCTGCTCGACGCGGGTACCCGCGTCGTCAGCCCGGTCGCCGCCGGCTCGGGTACCGCCCGGACGGCACACGGGCCGCTGCCGGTACCGGTGCCGGCGGTGCTGGAGCTCCTGACCACCGCCGGTGCGCCGCTGCGCGGCCATCCGGCGGAGCGGGAGCTGTGCACGCCGACCGGCGCGGCCCTGCTGGCGACGCTCGCCACCGGGTGGGGCAGTGCGCCGGACTGCACGCCGCGGGCGGTCGGCGTGGGTGCCGGGCGGGCCGACCCGGAAGGCCACCCCAACGTGGTACGCGTACTCGTCGGCGACGAGGCGCCCGGCGTGGACTGGGCGACGAGCACCCTGTACCAGGTGGAGTCCACAGTGGACGACCTGGATCCGCGGATCTGGCCCGACCTGCTCGACGACCTGCGCGCCGCCGGCGCGGCCGACGCGTGGTGTACGCCGGTCCTCATGCGCAAGGGCCGGCCCGGCCAGCTGCTCGGCGTACTGGTCGGTGCCAACCTGCTGGACCTGGTGTGCCGCGTGATCTTCGAACAGACCACCACCCTCGGCGTACGCATCACCGCGGTGCAGCGCCGGTCCCTGCACCGCGACCAGGTAACCGTGTCCATTAAGGACGGTCAGGTACGCGTCAAGCGCGGCTACCTCGGCGACCGGATCGTCACCGCTCAGCCGGAATACGACGACGTGCGCGAGTACGCGCGCCGCACCGGGCGGCCCATCGCCGAGATCCTCGACGACGTCCGGCGGGCACTGGGCCAGCCGGAGTGACGGTCAGCGGCGGCGACCGCGCCGGACGCGCAGGTAGTCGGCGACGACGTACCGGCCGAGGTCGGCCGCCTCGGGGGTGAACACCCGGCCGCCGGTACGCCGGCCGACCGCGTTCACGAACCGGCGCAGCCCCGGATCCTCGCCGAGCATGAACAGGTTGAGCGTGGCCCCGTACCGGGTCAGCTCGTCAACCTCGCGGATCGTCGCGTGGATCGTCTGCGCGGTCGGCGGCCAGGAGAACGCCGCCTCGCCGTCGTCCAGCAGGTGGGCGGTCGGCTCGCCGTCGGTGACCACGAGGACCACCGGTTCGGCGCCCGGATGCCGGCGCAGGTGCCGCCCGGCGAGCTTGAGCGCGTGCTGGAAGTTCGTGCCCTGGACGAGGTCCGGCTCGATCTCGGCCAGCTCGCGCTGGGAGAGCTGGTGCGCGTACCGGCCGAACCCGATGATCTGTAGCGCGTCCTGCGGGTACCGGGTCGCGATCAGGTGGGACAGGGCCAGCGCGGTCTGCTTCATGGGTCCCCAGCGGCCCTCGGAGATCATCGAGAACGACAGGTCGACGCAGAGCGCGACAGCGGCGCAGGCCAACCGTTCGGTCTCGACGACCTCGAAGTCCTCGACGGCGAGCCCGACCTCGCCGCTCGCCCCGCCCGCCGGCACGGCCTCGCCGAGGGCGCGGCGGCGTACCGCGTTGCCGATCGTGCGTACCGTGTCGATCGGCTGCTCGTCGCCGTAGCGCCAGGGCCGCGAGCCGCCGGTGATCTCGCCCGCCGCGCCCGCGTCCCGCAGGTCGTGCTGGCCCCGGCGGCCGCTGCGCAGCTGCGCGAAGACGGTACGCAGCGCGGTGCTGCCCAGCCGGCGCAGTGCCTTGGGGCTGAGCATGGGCCCCTGCGGACCCCGGGTGATCCAGCCCTGCCGGCGCAGCTCGCGCTCCAGCTCCTGCAGGCGGCGTACCTCCTCGGCCGCGGCCCGGCCGAGCTGCCGCTGCACGGCCTCCACGTCGATGTCGTCGAGCGTCGCGCCGGGGTGCTCCTGGCCGAGCTGCTCGAGCAGGTCGTCCAGGTCGGCGATCTCGGTGAGCGCGCCGGTTGCCGGCCCGTAGTCGAGCCCGTCCCGTCCCCGCACCTGGCTGCGCCCGTCCCACCGCAGGTCGGGTCGCAGCGCGCGGAGGTTGTCGCTGAGCGCGGCCAGCTCGCCGGCCAGCCCCGCGTCGCCCAGGGCCCGCGCCATCAGCTCGGACAGCTCGGCCCGCTGCGCCGGGGACAGCGACCGCAGGAGCCGCTCGCCGGCCGCGGCCCGCCTGGCGAGCAGGTCCACCAGCTCGTCCACCGAACCCGGCCGCTCCGGGAAGAACTCGCCGTGTCGCTGCATGAACTGGGCGAACGCGTCGGTGGTGTCCGCGCCGCGGGCGTGCGCGGCCAGCAGCGCGTTGAGGTCGTGCAGCATCTCGGTGACCCGGCGGTTGGCTTCCGGGTCGCGGGCCGGATCGGCACCGCGTAGCGCGTCCCGCAGCCCGGCGAACCGCTGCTCCAGCACGTCGCGCCGCAGCCCGTCGAGGATCTGCTGGTAGATCTGCCGGGCCTCGTCGCTGGCCCAGGAGTAGCCGGTCAGCTCCTCGACCGCGCGTGCGGTCGAGCGCGGCAGGTTGTCCAGCATGCTCTCGGCGAGCCGCGCCTCGTCGGTGTCGTGCCGGGCCAGCTCGTCCCGCTCGGTCGCCAGCGCCTGGTCCAGCAGGGCCTGGGCCCGCGTCACGGCGCCGTCGAGGTTGCCGCGCCGCATTGCC
>JAEHDK010000589.1 GCA_016880465.1 Micromonosporaceae bacterium | reverse complement strand
GCCCGCTCGTTGCGCTCGCCGACACCGCGCTCACCAGCAGGACGGTCACCGCGCTCGGCGCGGTCCGTCCGACCGGCCGGTTCGGCGTGGTCGCGCTCCCCGCGTGGCTCCGGCGGGCCGGCTGGCCGGCTCGCCCGCCGCGGTGCGCGCTCCTCGCCATCGCCCGGTGCCTCGCCCCGATCGGTACGGCTCGCACCGTTGACCGCCTCGCGAGCGGGCTGTTCCCCACGGATCTCGGCGCGGATCTCCTCACGCGGGGCCTCGCCGCGGGCCGCTACCTCGACGCGCGGGCGCACCGTGGCGGCCGTACCCGACCGGCCCTGGTGCTCCTGGATCGCCGAGACCAGCTCGCCCTTGCGCATCCGGGCCGTACCGGAGATACCGAGCGACGCGGCCAGGCTCTGCAGCTCAGGGAGCAGCATTGCCGACAGCCCGCTGCCGGTACGCCGGCGGCGCGTGCCGCCGTCCTCCGCAGCCTGGGTGCTGGAGACATCCGACGTGACGTCGGTGGTGTCGCTCAATGGATTCCTTCCCTCGCTAGGCCGGGGCTGCCCGGGTGTGGTTCGAGGTGGCCGGGCGGCCTCGGTTACACCCGCCTCGCACGATGCGCAGCGGGAGTCTGTGGGACAACAGTCGATGGCCGGTGCCGCGCCGTGCCCGCCTCAGCATGACGCAGAGAGTTGGCCAGACCGGCTTTGGCTGCGGGTACGACTGGCTTGACCGCCAAAGGCTTTGGGGGTACGCCGCCCCGCAGATGATCACGCGCTTCGCGGCTGTTGTCGGTCTAGAGCGTAGTCAACTCGCCCAACCTGCGGCAACAGGGTCTGCCTCGGCGTGTTTCCGTGGGCGCTACCCCGTCACCGTGGCACCGACCGGGTCGACCACTACCGACAGTACACGCCATCCGGGGCCCGCGTCGAAGTCGGCGGGAACCCGACTCAACGCGAGGACGCTCGGGCCCGCCCCACTGACCACAGCAGCCACGCCAGCCACACGCAGTCGGCCCACAAGTCGGGCGGTAGCCGGCATTCCGGGCGCCCGGTACGGCTGATGCAGCCGGTCCTCCGTCGCCTCGTACAGCAGGCTCGGCTCGACGGTCAGTGCGTGCACGAGCAGCGCGGCCCGGCCGGCGGTCCGGGCGGCGTCCGCGTGCGGCACCACCGCCGGCAGCACCGCCCGGGCCGCCGCGGTCAACCCGCGCTCCTCCGGTACGAAGATCACCGGCTGTACGGCCGCGGCCGGCGCCCGGCTCACGGCCCGGGCCCCGTCGGCCGCCATCCAGGCGATCGTGAAGCCGCCAAGCAGGCAGGGCGCGACGTTGTCCGGGTGCCCTTCCAGGTCGGCGGCCAGCCGCAGCACGGCCGCGTCGGGCAGGTCCGTGGCACCACCGTCGACGAGCGCCCGGGCGGCGAGCAGGCCGGCCACGATCGCCGCAGACGAGGAGCCCAGGCCGCGGGCCTGCGGGATGCGGTTGGCACACCGTACGGCCAGCGCCGGTGGCTGCTGCGCCAACGCGGTGAAACCAGCATGGATCGCCCGTACCACCAGATGGGTCTCGTCTGTGGGCAGATCGCCCGCGCCCTCGCCGCGGACGTCGACCACGGTGGCGCCCTCGGTCACCTCGGCCATGACCTCGTCATGCACGGTCAGCGCGAGACCGAGCGCGTCGAACCCCGGCCCGAGGTTCGCGCTCGTGGCGGGCACCCGGACCCGCACCGGTCCGGCGCGCAAGCGGCTCACCCGGACATGCTAGGCGGTCACTCTGTTGTGCTCAGCTGCCCCGCGGGTACGGGCCCGACCTGCGGTACGGGCAGCCGCGCGGTCGCGATCCGCCAGCCGATCGAGTACAGCAGGGTTACCGCGCCGCAGGCACCGACCAGCACCCGGAGGTCCACGGCGTCGACGAGCCCACCGATGATCAGCTGGCTGACCGAGACCGCCAGGGTCGCCAGCATGATGTCGGTGGCGAACACCCGGCCGCGCAGCTCGTCGGGCACCTCGGTCTGCAGCGCGTAGCTCGACATCGCCCAGTTCCCGCCGCCGGCCAGGTGCGCCAGCACCACGAGCGCGAGCACCGCGGGGAACCAGTACACAAGCGCCACGCCCAGGTACGCGAGCCCCCAGGCCGCCATCGAGACGGCCAGCCCGGGCATCAGCCAGCCCCGGTGCTGTACCACCCGGCGCATCACCAGCGGACCGGTCAGCGCACCCAGGCCGCGGACGGCGAACAGCAGCCCGGTGCCCAAAGGGCCGACCCCGAACGAGACGGCGAGCAGCGGAAACAGGGCCAGGACGCCGTTGCCCATGCCGGCCGCGGACTTCACCGTGACCAGCGCGAGCACGCGCGGGCGCCGGCCGATGTACCGCAGCCCCTCGCCGATGGCCGACCAGGTGCGGGCGGCCGCGACGCCACCGCGGTCGGCCTGCATCGGCGTACGGATCCGCCAGCCGAGCACCGCCGCACCGACGAGTGCCCCGGTCGTGACCAGGTAGGCGACGTACGGGCTGAAGGCGGCCGCGAGCACGCCGCCGAGCGAGGAGCCGACGACCGCCATCGTGCCGTACGCCGAGCCGGCGAACGCGTTCGCGGTCGCCAGGTCCTCGGTGGGCACCAGGTTGGGCAGCGCGGCGGACGCGGCCGGCGTGTAGAACGCCTTCGCGACCGCGAACGCGGCGACGGCCGCCGGACCCAGCCAGGCGGTACCCGGTGAGCGCACCGCGAACAGCAGTCCGATCGTGGCGATGCCGGTCACGTTCGCGACCACCATGATCTTCTTGCGGTCGAGCCGGTCGGCCACCGTACCGGTGAACGGCAGCAGCAGCGCGTTGATCCCGGTGTCCGCGGCAAGCACGAGCGCGCCCCACAGCCCGCTGCCGGTCAGCTCGTTCAGCCGCACCAGCAGCGGGATGAAGATGAACCAGTCGGCGCCGAACACGGCGAGCTGGGCGAGGAACAGCCGGCGGAAGTCGGGGTTGCGGGTAAGGACCGACAGGGCGGCGCGCACGTGGCACACGTTAGCTGGAACCCTGGTGGCGCACCGGACCTAGGCGAGATCGAGTGCCCGGGCCGCCGCCAGCGCATCGACCGGGATCACGACGGGCGCGGGTGCGGTGGAGATCGCCCACTCCGGGTCCTTCAGGCCGTGACCGGTGACCGTGCAGACCACTGTGGACCCGCGCGGGACGGTCCCGGCATCGACCGACTGCAGCAGGCCGGCGACGCTGGCCGCGCTGGCGAGCTCGACGAACACGCCGACGCTGCGGGCGAGAAACCGGTACGCGGCGAGGATCTCCCGATCGGTCACGGCCTCGATCGCCCCGCCCGACTCGTCGCGCGCGGCGAGCGCCTTCGTCCAGGAGGCGGGATTGCCGATCCGGATCGCGGTGGCGATCGTCGACGGCTCCGGTACGACCTGGCCGGTCACTATCGGTGCGGCGCCGAGCGCCTGGAACCCGAGCATCCGCGGCCGCCGGGTGGCGTTGCCGGCCACGAGGTCCTCGCCGTAGCCCAGCCAGTACGCGCTGATGTTGCCCGCGTTGCCGACCGGTAGGCAGTGCACGTCCGGGGCATCGCCGAGCGCCGTCACGATCTCGAAGGCGGCCGTCTTCTGGCCGTGCAGCCGGTCCGGGTTGACCGAGTTGACCAGGGCGACCGGGTAGTCCAGCGACAGCTTGCTGGCCAGCGCGAGGCAGTCGTCGAAGTTACCGGCCACCTGCAACAGTCGGGCGCCGTGGACCAGCGCCTGGGCCAGCTTGCCGAGCGCGATCTTCCCGGACGGTACGAGCACCGCACAGGTGAGCCCGGCCCGGGCCGCGTACGCCGCGGCCGACGCCGAGGTGTTGCCGGTCGAGGCGCAGATGATGGCGCGCATGCCGGCCTCGACCGCCTTCGACACGGCCAGCGTCATGCCGCGGTCCTTGAAGGAACCGGTGGGGTTGGCGCCCTCGACCTTGAGCCAGACGTCGCAGCCGGTCCGCTCGGCGAGCGCGGGCGCCGGCATCAACGGCGTATCGCCCTCGTACAGGGTGACGACCGGCGTGGCGTCGGTGACCGGGAGCCGGTCGCGGTACGCCTCGATC
>JAEHDK010000588.1 GCA_016880465.1 Micromonosporaceae bacterium | reverse complement strand
CCGCGGCCGGCGACACCGGCGCGGGCGGCATCGGCGCTGTCTGGCCGGGCGCGACCGATGCGGGCGCTGCCGGAGAGACCAGCGCGACCGGAGCGGCCCCGGTACGCCGGCGGACCGGGCGCTTCGCGGCCGCCGGCTCCGGGCGTACCGCCGGATCGAGGCCCGCAGCGGACAGCCGCCGGCGCAGCGTGCCCAGCGCCCGCGAGCACTGGCTCTTCACCGTGCCGACCGAGACGCCGAGCAGGGCCGCGGTCTGTGCCTCCGACATGTCCTCGTAGAACCGCAGCACGAGTACGGCGCGCTGGCGGGCCGGCAGGGTCTGGACGAACTGCCAGAGCGCGTCCCGTTCGAGGCGCGCGTCGTGCCCGTCCGGCACCGCGCGCTCGGGCAGCACCTCGGTCGGGCGCTCGCCGTGCCACCGGCGGCGCCACCAGCTCGTCGCCGTGTTCACGAGCACCCGGCGGGCGTACGGTTCGACTGCCTCGATCTCGCCGAGCCGCTTCCACGCCAGGTACGTCTTGGTCAGCGCGGTCTGCACCAGGTCCTCGGCGGTGGCCCAGTCGCCAGCCAGCAGGTAGGCCGTACGCAGCAGGGCGGCCGAGCGGGCCGCGACGAACTCGCGGAACTCGGCCTCGATCGCGGACGCGCGGGCCTTCGGACCGTCGGGCCGGAGCGGGCCCGACTCGTCCGCTGGCCGACCGCCCACCAGTCCTCCCCTAAGCCGCCAACACGGTCAGCCTACCCACATGATCGCGCGCGATGGGGTCGGGATTTCCTGCTGGACGGCCCGCGCGGGCGTCGGCCGGAAGGGCAGGCCGGGTCAGGTGGCGTCGTCGGACCGGGCCTCTTCGGACGGACGCCCCAGCCGTGCCTCGACCGCCTGCGGCTCGTACATCTCCTCGACGACCCGCAGGTACAGCTCGTTGGGGTTCGGCAGGTGCTTGATCTCACGCAGCGCCTGCTCCTGACCGGCCGACTCGAGGACGAACGTGCCGTAGTTGAGCACCCGGCCCAGCGGCGACTGTTCGTACTTCATGTCGGTGACCCGCAGCAGCGGCATCATCGCGACCCGCAGCGTGATCAGACCGTTGACGACCATCACCCGCTTGTTCGTCAGGATGAACCGGTCGAGGTACCAGTCGGCGATGCGCCAGATGACCCAGGCCATGACGCCGAGCCAGACCAGCACGATCACCGCGGTCAGGCCCTCCTGGTGCTGCTTGGCGAGGTAGCCGGACAGGAAGCCGAGGGCGAAGGTGGCCGCGATGCCGATGAGTATCGACGGCGTGATGTGGATCCAGTGCCGCTTCCACTCGCCCCGGTACCGCTCGGTGGGGAACAGGTACCGGGAGACCCGCGCGCTCGCCTCGTCCTCGAGCGGGAGCACCCGGCGCGGGCCGGGCGGTATACCGATCTCGTCGTCACCGAGCCCGAGCAGTTCCTCGGCGTCGAACGCGGGCGGGTCGAACGTCTCGATCACGGGCGACTCGGCGTACCGGCCGCGCCGGCCGTCCCGCGGGACGCGGGGAATCCGCTCGGTGTCGCGGTCCTCCGCTTCCCGGCGCGAAGGCTCCGGGAGATCGTCCTCCGGCCGCGGGCGCCGCCCCGGCGGGTTCGTCATGACGGTTAGGAGACCAGACCGGTGAAGAAGTCACCGAAGCCCTGGGCGATGTCAACCAGGCCGCCACCGAGCGACTTGAAGACGTTGGCAGCCGCATCGGGGCGGTACGCGACAAAGAAGATCAAGAACGCGACACTTCCCCAGGTGAGGATCTTCTTGACCATCTCGGGCCATCCCCTCCCCACGGCGCCGTAAAGTCCGCCGCGGCGATACTCAGCGTATCAGTGCACACGTCTCTTGGGTGGATCAATGCGCCGAAGCTACCCGCGCGCGCCACGCCCAGTGACGACCTATCCGGCAGGCCCGTGCAGGTACGGCGAAGGAGCACCGTACACGAGTTCGGCCGGAATCCAGTCCGTTAGGTCGTGCAACACGATGTCCTCGGCAAGAAAATAGCCGGCGCTGGCCGGCCAACTCACCGCATAGAGCCACAAACCCTTCGCCTCGCCGACGTACGCGCTCCGGTCGTCCCGTGCGGCCACCGCCCACAGCGGAGTTGGCCGGCCGGCGGCCTTCACCTTCGCGTGCGCGGCGCTCGTCTCCAGCGCCTCGGCCAGGTACGGGCCCGGGTCCAGGCCGGGGATGCCGGCGAACCGGGTACCGAGTCCCACGCCGGGCTCCTCGGCGATCAGCACGACGTCGGCCGGGCCCTGGGCCAGCGGCGCCGGCCCGCTGCAGGCGACGGCGGTGGCCGCCACGCCGTCGCGGTCGTCCCCCGCCCAGCCCACTCCGGTCACCGTCCAGCCGGGCAACAGGGGCCACGGACACCACAGTGGTACGGGGCGAGCTGCCCGTTTGGCCCGGTACGCGACCAGCTCCAGGACCCGCGGGGAGATATGGGTGGCAACGTGCCACGGCGGTACGGATCCGCACTGATCGCACTGCCAGTCCGGATCGGTCAGCCCGGGTGGCCGTACGGGCCCCCCGCAGCGCGGGCACGTGATCACCACGCTCACGGGTTCTACGGTTCCGCCTGGGCGGTACCCCCGTCAAGCGGGCGCGCCCGGCCGGCGGCGTGCGCCCGGATCCAGGCGTGCATGGCGATCCCGCTGGCCACTCCGGCGTTGATCGAGCGGGTCGAGCCGAACTGCGCGATGTGCAGCACCTGGTCGCAGGCGGCACGGGCGGCGGCGGACAGCCCCGGACCCTCCTGGCCGAAGAGCAGGACGCAGCGCCGCGGGAGGTCGGCGTGCTCCAGCGCGGCGGACCCCGGCAGGTTGTCGATCCCGATCAGCGGTACGCCCGCCCCGCGGGCCCAGCCGAGGAACTCCTCGATCGTGTCGTGGTACCGGACGTGCTGGTACCGGTCGGTGACCATCGCGCCCCGCCGGTTCCACCGACGCCGGCCGACGATGTGCACCTCAGCCGCGAGGAACGCGTTGGCGGTGCGTACCACGGTGCCGATGTTCAGGTCGTGCCGCCAGTTCTCGATCGCCACGTGGAAGTCGTGCCGGCGCTGGTCGAGATCGCTGACGATCGCCTCGACCCGCCAGTACCGGTACCGGTCGACGACGTTGCGCCGGTCCCCGTGCGCCAGCAGCTCCGGGTCGTACCGTGGATCGGTGGGCCACGGCCCCGGCCACGGTCCGACCCCGACGGCCTCGTCCTGCACCGCGACCTGTCCGATCAGGCCGGCTCGGGGAAGCTCGGCAGCTCGGGCCCGGCGTACTCCCGCCTGGGGACCATCACCCGGCGCCGGAAGACGCAGACCAGCGTGCCGTCCTGCTTGTAGCCGCGGGTCTGGACGGTCACCACACCGCGATCCGGCTTCGACTGGCTCTCCCGCTTGTCGAGCACGGTCGTCTCGCCGTAGATCGTGTCGCCGTGGAAGGTCGGTGCGACGTGCCGCAGCGACTCGACCTCGAGGTTGGCGATCGCCTTGCCGCTCACGTCCGCGACCGACATGCCCAGGAGCAGCGAATAGATGTAGTTGCCGACGACCACGTTGCGCTGGAACTCGGTGGCCGTCCGGGCGTAGTGGGCGTCGAGGTGCAGCGGATGATGGTTCATGGTGAGCAGGCAGAACAGGTGGTCCTCGGACTCGGTCACGGTCTTGCCCGGCCAATGCCGGTACACCGCGCCGACCTCGAACTCCTCGAAGTACCGCCCGAACTGCATTCGAACCCCCGGCATCACGGTGAGTGAGAGCCTCGCCGCTACGCGCCGCAACCGGCGCAACGATGTCAGGGTACGGCAGGAGCAGCGGCTTGCCTGGTCGGGAACGCAATGAGCGGCGAGGCCCTCCCCGGCACCCGCCGCCCACGCTCTGTTGATGGAAATTCTGCCTGATAACCGACGGTGAACATAGGACATTAGACAGAGACGCAGGTCACAGTTATCAAACCGTAAGTATTGATAACTGTACGCGCGGCCGAACGAACGCAGCGTAGTGCGCCCGGGGGTCGTACCAGGACGATATGGTTCACGTCGCGATGGACACTCTTTCCCCCACCTCTCGCCGCGCGCGTGTCGTGGTCACGCTCGTGGCCGCCGCACTGCTGCTGGGCGGCACGATCTGGGGCTCGGACGACGACTTCCCGTTCGGCCCGTTCCGGATGTACGCCGGGGTCAACGGCCCTAACGAGGACGCCCCCGACCCGCGGGTCGATGGCCTCGACGCGACCGGGGCCCGCGTATCGCTCACCGAGCGGAGCAGCGGTCTCCGGCGCGCCGAGGTCGAGGCGCACCAGGCGGAGTACACCGCGAACCCGGCGCTGCTGGCGCCGGTGGCGCAGGCGTACCAGACCCGCAACCCGGGTGCACCGCGGCTCGTCGAGGTCCGGCTCGTCGTGCGCTGGCACGAGATCCGGTCGAGCCGGCCCACCGGGCGGTACCGGGACGAGACGGTCGCGACCTGGCGGGCGCCGTGAACCGGGCCGGGCTCACCCGGTGGCTGACCGAGCCGGTGCCGCGCGGCCGGATCGCCGCCTTCCGTACGGTCGTCTACCTGTTCGTCGCCGCCGACCTGGTCGTGTTCACGCCCTGGGTCCGTCCGCACGGCGACCTGTCCGGCGATCTCTACCAGCCGCTGCTCGTCGGCCGCATCCTGCCGCTGCCCGTGCCGAGCAAGCCGCTCGTCGAGATCGTCTTCTGGGCCCTGCTCGCGATGTCGCTGGCGGCCGCCTCCGGTCGCGCGCCGCGGTTGCTGGGTTGGCCGGTGTTCGCGCTCTACCTCGAGTGGATGATCATCGCGATGAGCTACGGAAAGGTGGACCACGACCGGTTCGCCTTCCTCGTCGCCCTCGCCGTGCTGCCCACTGCCGGGCGGGCGCGGCACGGCGATCCGACGCCCACCGACCGCGGCGGCTGGGCCCTGCGGGTCACCCAGATAGCGGTCGTTGCGACGTACTTCCTGGCCGCCTGGGCGAAGCTGCGGTACGGCGGGCCGGGCTGGCTGACCGGCTCCGTGCTCGCCCGCGCGATCCTGCGCCGGGGCACCGACTTCGCCGATCTCGTGGCCCCGATCCCGGGGGTGCTGATCGCGGCCCAGTTCGGCATCGTGACCTTCGAGCTGCTCAGCCCGCTCGTCTTCGTCCTCAAGGGCCGGCCGCGGTACCTGGCCGTGGCGTTCTACTACGCGTTCCACTGGATGACGATCGCGATGATCACCATCTCGTTCGCGCCACACCAGGTCGCCCTGCTGAGCTTCCTACCGCTGGAGCGGGTCCGGCCGGTCGCCTGGGTGCGCCGGCGGCTCAGCCGGGTGCCCGCCAGGGGCGGGCCACGGGCGCCCGCCGAGGCGGGGACTCAGGCGGCCTGGCCGTAGAGCCGTTCGCGCTGCGCCTGCGGCAGGGCGCAGGCCGCCGTGCCGCCCGGCATCCGGTGCCGGTTTCGGGCGACCCAGCGGTACGCCGGCCAGGCGAGTGCCCGCACCGGCCGCCGCTCCAGCAACCACGCCAGCGGGTGCCACGCCTTACCGCTGCTGTGCAGGAGCCGGCCGATGGCCTCCGGCCCGGCGCTCGTACGACCGTCGACGCCGACCCACTGCACGGCCTCCTCGCACTGCGCGACGGTCAGCCCCAGCGCGTCCAGGTTTGCCAGTTGCCACGGCACCACCCGGGCGCGCGTGGGTACCCGCCGCCCGATGAACTCCGCGCACGAGGTGCAGAACGCGCAGTCGCCGTCGTAGACGAACATCGGTGCGCCGCTGGTGGTCACAGCTACATGATTCTCTCTTTCCGCCGGACGCGCGAGTCGGCCTCCGGTGACCCCGCCCACAGCCGGGGAATGTCGTACCCACGGTGATCGTTGCCATTTGCGTCAACGAATGCAGCCGGGATCGGAGAGTCACGCATGGCAACCGTCAAGCTGACCACCGCCAACTTCGCGGAGAAGACAGGCGGTGACGGCATTGTGCTGGTGGATTTCTGGGCCGAATGGTGCGGGCCGTGCCGCCGCTTCGCGCCGATTTACGAGCGGGTGTCGGCGGCCCACCCGGACATCGTATTCGGCAAGGTCGACACCGAGGCGGAGCAGGCGCTCGCGGTCGAGTACAACATCCGGTCCATTCCCACCATCATGGCGGTCAAGGACGGCGTGATCGTGTTCGAACAGCCGGGTCTGCTCCCCGAGGCGGCGTTGGAGGATCTGATCAGCCAGCTCCGCGCGCTCGACATGGACCGGGTCCGCCGGCAGGCGGTGGCCGAGCGGCGCTGACGCCGGGCGTGGGTACGCCCGAGCCGGGTGACTGCCGGGCTCGCCGCTTGGCAGTCATTCGTACTTGTGTTCTAATTGCTGAGTGCGCTGGGACGATCTTAAGGTAACCGAGAGTGATGCTGCGCAGGAGGCTCCGCCCCTGCCCCTCGCCCTTCCGGGTGCCGTGGTGCGCACGTTCGACACGCCGGGATTCGCCGGCATGACGTTCTACGAGATCCGGGCGAAGTCAATCATCAACCGGGTGCCGTCGCGCTCCCGGGTGCCGTTCGAGTGGACCATCAACCCGTACCGCGGGTGCAGCCACGCGTGCACGTACTGCCTCGGCGGGGAGACCGCGATCCTGATGGCCGACGGGCGCCCGAAGGCACTGGCCGAGCTGCGGGTCGGCGACGAGATCTACGGGACCATGCGGGTCGGCAACTACCGGCGGTACGTGGTGACCCGCGTCCTGGCGCACTGGTCGACCGTGAAGCCGGCCTACCGGGTGACGCTGGAGGACGGCACCCAGCTCGTCGCCAGCGGCGACCACCGGTTCCTCACCCGGCGCGGCTGGAAGTACGTCACCCGGGGGCGCGCCGGCTCCACGCAGCGGCCCTACCTGACGCCCGGCAGCAAGCTCATGGGCACCGGGCAGTTCGCCACGCCGCCCAAAGATTCGCACGACTACCGCCGGGGCTACCTGTGCGGCCTCATCCGCGGCGACGGCGAGCTGACGGCACCCGACCCGGCCGGTCCGACCCTGGGCTTCCGCCTCGCCCTGCACGACGCCGAGGCGCTGCAGCGAGCCCGCCGGTGCCTGGCCGAGCTCGGCGTCGTCACCGACGAGTTTCTGGCCCGCGACGGCAGCGACGGCCGGCGACCGGTCACGGTCATTCAGTCGTCCGCGACGACCGGGGCGACCACGATCGGCCCGCTGATCGAGTGGCCGGCCGAACCGAGCCGCTGCTGGCGCAAGGGGTTCCTCGCCGGCATCTTCGACGCCGAGGGCAGCCACAGCCGCGGCGTCTTCCGGATCTTCAACACCGACCCGGCGATCCTGCACTGGACCCAGGACAGTCTGCGGGCGTTCGGCTTCCAGGTCGTGGTCGAGGAGCGCGGCCGGCCGAGCGGGTTGGTCAGCCTCCGGATCGTCGGCGGCCTGGCCGAGCGGCTGCGGTTCTTCCACCTGGTCGACCCCGCGATCACCCGGAAACGGACGATCGACGGCACGGCGCTCAAGAGCAACGCCCGGCTCGGCGTCGTCGCGATCGAGCCGCTCGGCCTCGACCTGCCGCTCTACGACATCACGACGGAAACCGGTGACTTCATCGCCAACGGCGTGGTGAGCCACAACTGCTTCGCCCGCAACACGCACACCTACCTCGATCTCGACGCCGGTAAGGACTTCGACACCCGGGTCGTCGTCAAGGTGAACGCCGGCGAGCTGCTCCGCAAGGAGCTGGCCACGGCGCGTTGGGTGGGCGACCCGATCGCGATGGGCACGAACGTCGACTGCTACCAGCGCGCCGAGGGCCGGTACCAGCTGATGCGGGACATCCTCGCCGCCCTGCGGGACTTCGCGAACCCCTTCTCGATCCTCACCAAGGGCACCCTGATCACCCGGGATCTCGACCTGCTGACCCAGGCGGCGCAGGTGACCAGCGTCGGCGTCGCGATGTCGATCGGCTTCGTCGACGAGTCGCTCTGGCGCTCGGTGGAGCCCGGGACGCCGAGCCCGCGGCGCCGGCTGGACGCCGTCCGGCGGCTGTCCGACGCCGGGTTCGCGGTGAGCGTCCTGATGGCGCCGATCCTGCCGGGGCTGACCGACACCGACGAGTCGATCGACGCCACGGTGCAACAGCTGGTGG
>JAEHDK010000061.1 GCA_016880465.1 Micromonosporaceae bacterium | reverse complement strand
GATCCCACCTCGTACAGCGATCGGCTGGGCGGTACGGCGGCGGTGGTGGAGACCGTGTTGGCCGCGACCGGGGGCCGTGCCGGCCTGGTGCTCGCGGTGAGCTGGGCCGGGTCGCCGCGGACCGCGGTGAACATGGCCGGGTTGGCCGCTCGGTACGCATCCGCCGGGGTGGGGTTCGGCTTGTCCGAACGACGAGCGGCGTGGCCGCTCTCCCGCCGCGCTCGCTCCTGGCGGCCGGCGTCCCGGTCGCGCTCGGCACGGACGACCCGCTGCTGTTCGGCGCGGGTCTGGCTGACCAGTACGCCCATCGCGCGTGGTCGGCTGGGTCTGACCGACGCAGAGCTGGCCACGCTGGCCCGGCACTCCATCGCCGCATCGGCGGCGCCACAGGCACGCAGGGACGCCCTCCTTGCCGGTGTGACCGATTGGCTGCGAACCGCACCGACCGGCGGAGGCACCGGCCGCCGCCCGCGGGCGCGCTGCTGTTCAACCCCGACCCCGCCGCCATGGGTCACCCTTCCCGGGCGGCGCGCGCACCGAGCTCGCGGACGACGTCGACGAGCAGGTCGAGGTCGGCTGCGGTGGTACGCCAGTTGCTGATCGCCGGGCGCAGGGCGGCCCGTCCACGGTAGACAGTGGTGCCGGCGAACACCCGCCCGTCGTCCAGCAGCAGCTCGCCGAGCCGGCGGTTGACGTGGTCGAGCTCGGGCTCGGCCAGGTCGGCCGGCCGGTAGCGGAAGCAGACCACGTTGAGCGGAACCTCGGCCAGCCGCTCCAGGTCGGGTGCCGCGTCGACGACTGCCGCGAGGTGTGCCGCCAGGTCGCAGTGTCGCTCTACGAGCTCGCGGTAGCCGGTGCGGCCGTACGCGGCGAGCGAGGCCCAGATCGGCAGCGCCCGGGCCCGCCGCGACGACTCCGGACCGAGCAGGCCGTACCCGCCCCGCGGGTCGTCCGGACCGGGCAGGTACGCGGCGCCCGGCATGCCGAACGCCGGGCCGAGCCGCTCGGGTTCGCGGACGAGCGCGAAGCCGCTCTCGTACGGCACGTTGAGCCATTTGTGGGCGTCGGCGGCGATGGAGTCGGCACGCTCCACCCCTGCGGTCAGGTGTGCGGTACGCGGTGAGAGTGCCGCGAAGAGGCCGAACGCGCCGTCGACGTGCAGCCACGCGCCGGACTCCGCAGCCACGTCGGCGAGCTCGCAGAGCGGGTCGAACTCGCCCGCGTTGGGCTCGCCGGCGGTGCCGATCAGCACGGCCGGAGCGCCGCCGAGCTCGGCCAGCCGCCGGCGTACGCCCGCCAGGTCGATCCGGCCGATGCCGTCGCTGGTGAACACCTCGATCGTGTCCTTGCCGTGGCCGAGCATCTGCAGCGCCTTGCGCGCGCTGGGATGTACATAGCCGCCCGACAGCACCGGCATCCGCGGTAGGCCGGCCAGCCCCGCGGCGGCCACGTCCACTCCGTACCGCTCCGCCCACCAGTGCGTGGCCAGCGCCAGACCGGTCAGGTTGGCGAAGGTGGCGCTCGCGGTGAGCGCGCCGCCCCAGCCCCGCGGCAGGCCGACGAGCTCGCGCAGCCAGTCCAGCGTGACCGTCTCCACCGCATCGGCGAAGCGTGACGAGGCCCGTACGAACGCGTTCTGGTCCAGCAGCGACACGATCCAGTCCGCGGCGAGGGCCGCGGGCGTCGAGCCACCGATCACGAAGTGGTAGAAGCGCGGTCCGGCCGAGGCGGTTGCGGTCGCCGTACCGACGCGCAGCAGGGTCTCGACCGCGGCCTTCGTACCCGCGCCCTGGTCCGGCAGCGGCCCGCTCAGCTCACCGAGCAGCGGCTCGGCGGCGCGGTCGTAGACCAGCCGCTCCGGCAACGTGTCCAGGTACGGTCCGGCCGCGTCGACCACCTGCCGCAGCGCGGGCAGAGTCTCGGCCTGCTCGTACAACGGATCGCCCATGCCATCACTGTGCCACGGTCTACCTGACGTAGCTGGTCGTGACACCGTCAGCTACCGGACGCGCACTACGCTGACGGGCAGGAAGCCGTCTGTGGGTAACAGCCAGCAGCGAAGGGTCGTACGGCATGACGACGATCAAGGCGGCGGTTATCCAGACCGGCTCGTACCTGTTCGACACCGGCCGTACGTTGACCCAGACCGTCCAGCTGATCCGGCAGGCCGCGGCCGACGGCGCGGAGCTCGCCGTCCTGCCCGAGGCGCTGCTCGGCGGCTACCCCAAGGGCCTGACCTTCGGCGTCCACGTCGGGATGCGGTCGGCGGCCGGCCGCGACGAGTTCCGGCGGTACTGGGAGTCCGCCATCACCGTGCCCGGTCCGCAGACTGCCGCGCTGGCGGCGCTGGCCAGCGAGCTCGGTACGCACCTTGTGGTCGGCGCCGTGGAGCGCCACCAATCAACGCTGTTCTGCGTCGCCTTGTTCTTCCGGCCCGGCGACGGCCTCGTCGGTGTGCACCGCAAGCTGGTACCCACCGCGGCGGAGCGCCTGCTCTGGGGCTACGGCGACGGCTCGACGATGCCCGCCGTCGCGGCCGGTCCGGCGGTGCTCGGTGCGGCGATCTGCTGGGAGAACTACATGCCGCTGTTCCGTACGGCGATGTACGGCAAGGGCGTCACCGTCTGGTGCGCCCCGACGGTCGACGACCGGGACGTCTGGCAGGCCACCATGCGGCACATTGCCGTCGAGGGGCGCTGCTTCACGCTCAGCGCGTGCCAGCACCTGCGTCGCTGCCACTTCCCGGACGACGTACACCCCGTGCAGGGTGACGACCCGGATGCCGTGCTTATCGGCGGTGGGAGCGTCATCGTCTCGCCCCTGGGCGAGGTCCTCGCGGGTCCGCTGCGCGACGAGGACGGCATCCTGTACGCCGGCCTGGACCTGGCGGACATTCCGCGCGCCAGGTTCGATCTGGACGTGACGGGGCACTATGCCCGCCCGGACATCTTCACGCTCGGCGTCGACGAGCACAGTCGCGCCAGCCACGCCGCTCCCCGGGCATGATGACCCCATGCAACCCTCGCTGCGCAGACACAGCTCACCGGCGGGTGGCTGGGAGTTCGCGACCGCTACCGCGCCGGTGCTGGGCACGGTGTGCGGCTATCGCGAGTGGGGTCAGCCGGTACGCCGCCGGGAGGTGCCGCACCCCGCGCTCACGCTCATTGTCAGCTTCGGCGACCCGCTGCTGGTCGACGGCGCCCGGCACACCTCATTCGTGGCTGGCCTGCATGACCGGCCGGTCCTCACCGCACATGACGGTCCGCAACACGGCATCGAGGTGGGCCTCGCCCCAGCCGTGGCGGGCGCGTTGTTGCGTCAGCCGCTAGACCCGCTGACCAATCGGGTGATCGCCCTGTCCGACGTGCTCGGCGGCGACGCGGACCGGCTCGTGGCGAAGCTCGCCTCGGCGACGGACTGGCGTACCCGGTTCGACCTGCTGTCCGCCGGGCTGGCCGGCCGGCTGGCGGATGCGCCGCCGCTGGCCGGTGAGATCCGTTGGGCACTGGACCAGCTCACGCGGCGACATGGCCGGGTGCCGGTCGGCCGGCTCGTCCGGGCCACCGGCTGGAGCGAGCGCCATTTCGCCGCCCGCTTCCGGGCGCATGTGGGGCTGCCACCCAAGGCGTACGCACGGGTGCTCCGCTTCCATGCGGCGTTCCGGCGCATGCGCGCCGCTCCGGAACGAAGCTGGGCGCAGATCGCCGCGGACGCCGGGTACTACGACCAGCCACACCTCAACCGGGAGTTCCGCCAGCTGGCCGGACTCGCTCCGGGTGCGCTGCTCGCCGCGACGCTGCCCGAGCGCGCGGGTACCGCCGCCTGACGAGCGCCCACCGGGCCGGCCGAGGTCAGTTATGTCCAAGCCCGGTACGACGGCCGCCGTTAGCGTCGGTCGCATGAGTGACGTCTTCCCAGACCTGCGCTACCACGACGCGCCCGCCGCGATCGAGTGGCTCACCGGCGTGCTGGGTCTGCACGAACTATTCGTGGTACGCGACGGGGACGGCCGGATCGCGCACGCCGAACTCGGCTGGGGCGACAGTGCGGTGATGCTCGGCCAGCACACCGAGGGCAGCGACGGGCGGCTGCCGGTGCCAGGTGGCGGCCAGGTGTACCTGGTCGCGACCGAGCCGGATGTTCGAGCCGCGTTCGACCGCGCCACGGCAGCCGGCGCACCGGTACGGGAGCCGTTGACCGACGAGGGGCACGGCCTCGGGTTCACCGTCGCCGACCCGGAGGGCAACGCCTGGAGCGTCGGCACCTATCGGCCGGCGCCCGCGGTCGGTTCGCCCGGGTGGCTGGAGATCGGGGTACCCCAGCCGGACGCGACCCGGGAGTTCTTCGCCGCGCTGTTCGGCTGGCGGGTCGAGCTGATGGGTAGCGCGGGCAACGCCAACTTCACCGGACCGGGGCTACGCGCCGGGCTGCACGGCGACGACGACGCCCACAACATCGTGGTGTACTTCGCCGTCAGCGATATCGACACAGTCGTGAGCAGAGTCCGCGCCCTCGGCGGCCAGGCCGAAGACGCCGGTCCCGAACAGCAGCGCTTCGGCCGGTTCGCGGCCGCCACCGACCCACAGGGCGTGCCCTTCGGGCTGCACCAACCACCCGGGAGCGCAGCCTAGGCGGTGCGCAGCCGCGGGTCTGCCGTACGGATCGGGCCCGACCGCGTCTCGTACGTCTACCTCGACGTGATCCACCCCGACAGCATGACGGGTGAGGTCACTAGCCCGGGTTCGCGAGGATGCCCTCGACCAGCCGGGTCGCGAGGGACTCGTGCTGCGCGTATGCGTACGGGAAGGCCGACTGCTGTACGGACTGCGCGGCTATGGTGACCGGCAGGGTCTCCCAGCCATAGATCTTCATGAGTGCCTGGTAGAACCGCCGCGCCGCGGTTGCCGGGTCCATGAGCTCGGCCGGGGTACCCCAACCCGTGCTCGGCCGCTGCTGGAACAGCCCGACGGAGTCGTGGTCGTAGCCGAGGCCGTCGTGCGGCTGGTTCGCGGACGCCGGCACTGCGGGGTTGGCCAGGTTACGCAGGTAGCTCTCCTGCAGCGCGGTGGCGATCGCGATCACGTACGCCCGCTTGGGTAGCTGGAGTTCTTTCCCGACCCCAACGATGACCGCGGCATGGTCGATCTGTAGCGGCGTCAGGCCGCCGATCCGCATGTCCCTCGCGTCCCGTGGTGGTGACGCGGAGGGGGATGCGCTTGCCGTGGGCCCGGCGCTGGGTGGCGCAGTGGTGGGCGGCGTCGCCCCACCCGATCGCTGCGGCGGCACCGAGGTCCGCGGCGCGGACCGCGAGGCGGCCTCGGGAGCTCGCCGGCCCGGCTCGATCACCGCCGTGTCCACCACGGGCACCGGCGCGCTGCGGTCCGCGGTCAGGGACAGCGCTCCGGTCCCGATGAGTACCGCGAGTACGACCACCGGAACTCGCCGCAACGCCGACCGGGCGTGCACCGCGATGGTCTCGCGGTGCCGGCCTTGGTACGGATCGGGTCGCCGGTGGCTGCCGGGCATTGCGTCAGGCTAGGCGGCGCTACAGCGAGAAACAGCAGGTCAAACCATGAATTGCATCACTGATTGTCGACGCGTTCGAGCACGATCGGCGCGCACGGTACGGCCGCCGTACACCGACGAGATTTCCGACTGATCCGATATGCCTACTTACTGGCGAGCGACCGGCCACATTACGCGCCGTCGCTGTCGCATGATCAGGACAACCGATAGGCCGCGGGTGGCGTCCTTAGGTCGTCATGGTCCGAGGCCGTGGGAGGCGACGTGGACGGCACCGACGAGGATGCCTTTCGCAAGTTCGTCGCGACGAGGTCGATCGCGTTGCTGCGCAGCGCCTACCTGCTGGTAGGTGATCGCCACCGCGCCGAGGACCTGCTGCAGACCGCACTGGTCAAGACGTACCTTACCTGGTCGCGCATCCGCGACATCGGTGCCGTGGAGGCCTACGTGCGGCGCACGATGGTGACGACCGCGACGTCGTGGTGGCGGGGGCGCCACTACCGCGAGTCCCCGGTGGCGCAGCTGCCCGAGCGGGTCGCGCTGGACGAGGTCGCCGTGCGACTCGAACGCGATGTGATGTGGCAGCACCTGCGGGCGCTGCCGGCTATGCAGCGTGCCGTGCTCGTACTGCGGTTCTACGAGGGCATGTCAGAGGCGGAGATCGCCGAGACGCTCGGCCTGCGCCGGGGAACCGTGAAGAGCCACGCGTCGCGCGCCCTGGCGACCATGCGCCGCCGGCTCACCGACGAGCAGACCCAGATGGGAGTACGGGCATGAGCACGCGGCTGGAACAGCGAGTCGGCGAGACCATGTCCCGGTGCGCGGACACCGTGGTGCACAGTCCCGCGTTCACGGCCGACGACATCGTGCGCATGGGCCGGACGGCGGTGGCCCACCGGCGGGCCGCGCGGGTGGGCGGGGTGGCCGCGTCGGTGGCGGCGGTGCTGGTGGCGGCCGGTGCAGTCGCGG
>JAEHDK010000587.1 GCA_016880465.1 Micromonosporaceae bacterium | reverse complement strand
GCTCTACCGGGCCGCGATGGGGCGTGCCGCCCGCTATGCGTCGTCCACCGCGACCACCGACCCGCCGCCCTCGACCGCCGCCCAGGGCTCGCGGGCCGGTGCCATCGCGCCGGCCGGGCAGCTGCGCCGGTAGTCGCACCAGGAACACTGCGGTCCCGGTGCGGTCGGGAAGAGCTCGTCCGGGTCGCCGCCGGCGGTGAGCCCGCGTTCGGCGGCCACGATGTCGCGCGCGACCTGCTCCGCGCGGCGTACGTGCCGGGCGATGGCCTCCTCGGTGTGCTCGTGGGCAGCGACCGCACCGGTCGGCAGGTGGTGCAGCTCGACCCGCCGGCCGGGCCGGTGGAACACCCGCGCGGCGGCGAACGCGTAGAGCGCAAGTGCCCTCGACCCCCGCGCGTCGTCCGCACCGAGACCGCTGCGGCCGGTCTTGTAGTCGACGATCACGACCTCCGCGCCGCCGTCCGGCGCGCGCCACGAGTCGATCCGGTCCACCCGCCCGGACAGCGCAAGCACCGCCGTCTTCGCACCGACGACGCGCTCGACCCCCAACGGCTCGGCGACCGGGTCCAGACCAGCCACATAGGACTCGAGCCAGCCGAGCGCCCGCCGGAACACCGCGCGCTGCTGCTCGGGGTCCCGGTAGCCCTCGGCGACCCAGGTGCGCGTCAACAGACCCGGCAACGCCGCCGGACCGCGCCGTGCGGCGGGCACGCCATACCAGTTCTTCAGTGCCGTGTGCACACTTGCGCCGAGCGAGTTGTGCGCCCACGGCGGTCCCTTCGCCGGCGCCGGACGGTCCACATAGGAGAATCGGTAGCGCCGCGGGCAGTCCTCGTAGGCGTTGAGCTTGCTCGGCGTGCACGTGAACAGCCGTTCGGGCATGCCGGGGAAGCCCAACTGCTCCGGCTGGCTCGGCCCAGGACCGGGGGTCGCACTCTCCGCTGCCCTTCGCACGTCGTCGATCCTCCCACCGGGGTACGACAGTGCGGTACGACGAGCCGGCTAGCCGCCGCGGTACTCGGTGACGAACGCGGCCACCGCGTCGGCGATCAGCTGCACCGCTATGGCGGCGAGCAGCAGTCCGGCGATCCGGGTGAGCACCTCGATCCCGCTCGGCCGCAGGATCCGTACGATCAGCCCGGAGAACCGCAGTACCAGCCAGACGGCCAGGAGCACGGCAGCGATGCCGACCGCGATCGCCAGGTAGTCCGCGGCCCGGTGCGCCCCTCGGACGAACAGCATGGTCGCGACGATCGCGCCCGGTCCGGCGAGCAGCGGTACCCCGAGCGGTACCAGCGCCACGTTCGTCGTCGCCGGCTTGTCCGGGTCGGTCTTGCCGGTGAGCAGTTCGAGCGCGATGAGGACCAGCAGCAGGCCACCCGCCGCCTGTATCGCGGGCAGGTCGATGTGCAGGTAGTCGAGCAGCGTCTGACCGGCGATCGCGAAGATCACGATCACGCCGCCGGCCAGGCCGACGGCCTGCAGGCCGGCCCGGTTGCGATCGCGGCCCGGCATGGCGCCGGTGAGCGCGAGGAAGATCGGCACCATGCCCGGCGGATCGGTGATCACCAACAGGGTCACGAATACCTCGCCGAACAGCTTGGCGTTCACCTCAGCCACGATGCCCGGTCGCCGCCCACTCCACCGCCCCGAGGTACTAGCTGGGCAGGTGGGTGACCACGAGTAGCCGGCCGCCGAGCCGTACGCCGGCCACCTCGACCCGCTCGACGGCGCCCGCGCCGCCGGACCAGAGCAGGTCGAGGCGCAACCGCTCGAGCTGTCCCGAGGCCACCCGCACCACGGTGTCCGGGTCCTCCCAGGCCGCCCCGCCCACCGGGGCCGAGCCGACTCCCACCGTACGGACGTCGCCGCCGAACACCGCGGTCAGATCGATGAGCGCACCCTGGGTACCGTCGGTCGCCACGGCCTCGGCCACCAGCCAGCGGCCGCCCGGCGAGACCCAGCCCCGCACCTCGGAGGTCAGCCCCAGGCCGCAGGCGACCTTGGTCGCGACCAGGTCGGTCGGGCGTAGCAGGGCGAGGCAGCGTTGGGCGGCGCCCGCGACGGGGACCTGACCGACGAGCCGGCCGTCCGGGAGGCTGCCGTAGACCCCGGCCGCATCCCGGGTCCAGTCCGGCGCGTACTCGCCGGTCCCGGCGTACCAGAGATCCTGCCCGGCCAGCTCGCCGCCGGACTCGGTGCGGGCGAGCCGCACCGCGTCCCCGGCGAAGCCGACCGGTACGACGCCCGGCGGGGCCGGCGTACGGGTCGGGTCCGCGACCTTGCCGGCCGAGACCGTCGCGGTCGCCAGGTCGCTCGCGTCCCGCCAGGCGAGCCGCTGCCCGCCCGGCTCGACCGCGACCGCCTCGATGGCTCCG
>JAEHDK010000586.1 GCA_016880465.1 Micromonosporaceae bacterium | reverse complement strand
CCGCCGCGGGCGACGCGGCCGGGGCGCGGGCCACGGCGGCGCTCGCGGTGGAGCAGGCGTACGCGACCCAGCAGGTGAGCGAGCGGCCGGCCGCCGAGGCGCTCCTCGCCCGCCTCTGACGGGCCCGGTCTGGCGTACCGTAAGACCCCGTGACCGACCCCGCTCCCGCACCGCCCACGGTGCCCGGCCTCTCCGGGCTCTCGGTGGTGGCCCGGGGCGGGTACGCGACGGTGTACCGGGCGATGCAGGAATCGGTGTCCCGCGAGGTCGCCGTCAAGGTCGAGAACCGCACGCTGGAGAGCGAGCGGGACCGCCGGCGGTTCCTGCGGGAGGCCCGCGCGGCCGGGCGCATGTCCTCGCACCCGCACGTGGTGGACCTCTTCGACGCCGGAGTGACGCCGCACGGGCACCCGTATCTGATCATGGAGCTGTGCGACGGCTCGTACGCCGACCGGATGAAGACCGCACCGCTGACGGCCGCGGACAGCCGCGATGTCGGCGTGAAGATCGCCGACGCGCTCGCGGACGCGCATGCGCTGGGCGTACTGCACCGGGACGTGAAGCCGGCGAACATCCTGATCACCCGGTTCGGCGAGCCGGCGCTGGCGGACTTCGGGCTCGCCATCCTCGCCGAGGCCCGGGACACCTCGGTCACCCTCGACGTGCTGACCCCGGCGTACGCGCCGCCGGAGCTGTTCCGGCACCGGCCGCCGTCTGAGGCGGTCGATGTGTATGCGTTGTGCGCGACGCTCTACGCGCTCATGCGCGGCCGGCCGCCGCGCTGGCAGGACGATCGCAACCCGAGCCTGGCCACCCTGCTGGACCTGTTCGGCGAGCCGGTACCCGACCTGCCCGGCGTCTCACCGGCGCTGGTCGAGGTGCTGCGGTCCGGGATGGCCAACGACCCGCTCGCCCGGCCGAGCGCCGCGGAGGTCCGCGACCGGCTGGCCGCGTTGACGCTCGGTCCGACCGCACCGCCGGTGCTCACCGCCCCGGACGCGGGTTCCGTACCCGACCCGCCGGTGCGCTCGATCGGCCGCGCGACTCCCGTACCCCCGCCGGTGCCGCCCGTCCCCGGTCCGGTGCCGGCCGGCGGCGATGGCCCACCGCGGGCGCCCCTGCCGTCCGGACCCGACGCGTCGACCGTCCACTATGGACGATTTCGGCGGCTGATCGCCGGACTCGTCGGCGGCGCCGCGGCACTCGCGCTGGTCGTGGGCGGCGGAATCTGGTACGGCGCGACCCATGCGTCCGGTCCGCCCGGCCCCGGTCCGCCGGCGCCGTCGAGCTCGGTGCGCCCCACGACCTCGCGCGTGGCGGCGTGCGTGCTCACCGCGTTCAATCCGGCGTGGAGCTGCCCGGCACAGGCCGAGTGCTTCGGCGCGCTGACCGTGTCGGAGGGTACGGCCCGAGCGGCCCGACGGTCCTGCGACGAGGCGCACACCTGGGAGACGTTCGCGCTCGGTACGCTGCCCGGCTCGATCGCCGGTGTCGCGCACGAGACGGTCAAGGGCGACGCGACGGTCCGCGCCCTCTGCTCGCAGGTGAACCTGTTCGTGGTCGATCCGGGCGCGCTGGACCTCAAGGTCGACGTGTTACCGCCGACGCCGGAGGAGTTCGCCGCGGGCGACCGGACGTTCCGCTGCCTGGCCGGCAACCCGCCGGCCGAGTTGCGCACACCAACCCTGAAGGGCTGACCGGCCCTGAGGGGCTGACCGGGGCTCGCGTCGCCCATCAGTCAATAGGACTTCTCCTGGCCCAGTACGTGCTGGGCGACGAAGTTGAGGATCATCTCGCGGCTGATCGGCGCGAGCCGGCCCGCGCGGACCCCGCCGAGCAGCGTGGCGACCCCGTACTCGGTGGTCATCCCGTTGCCGCCGTGCACCTGGATCGCGGTGTCCACCGCCAGCGTGGCCGCCTCCGACGACGCGTACTTGGCGAGGTTCGCGGCGACGCCGGCCTCCAGATCCCGCCCGGCGTCGTAGAGCGCGGCCGCCTTGCCGATCATCAGCCGGGCCAGCTCCAGCTGGATCGCGGCGTGGGCCAGCGGATGCGCGACGCCCTGATGCGCGCCGATCGGCCGACCCCAGACAGAGCGGGTGGCGGCGTAGGCGCTGGCGCGGTCGAGCGCGTACCGGGCCGTCCCGGCGCCCATCGCCGCGACCGTGATGCGCTCCGGGTTCAGGCCGGCGAACAGCGCCGGCAGGCTGGCCTGCGGGTCACCGCCGATCAGCGCGCCGGCGGGCAGCCGTACGTCGTCGAAGTAGAGCAGCCACTGCCGCTCCGGTGACACGATCTCCATTGCCAGTGGGGAGCGGGTGAGGCCCGGTGCGTCGGTGGGAACCAGGAACAGCGCCGGTCTGAGCCGGCCGGACGCTTCGACGCGAGCGACGACGAGCACGTGCTGTGCCTCGTCCACACCCGAGATGAAGCATTTGCGTCCGGACAGCAGCCAGTCGGTGCCGTCCCGCCGAGCCACGGTGGCCAGCCGGTGGAAGTTCGAACCGGCCTCCGGTTCGGTGATGGCGAAGACGATCTTCTCGGCGCCGGTCGCGAGACCGGGCAGGAACCGGTCGCGCTGGTCGCCGGTACCGTGCCGGGCCAGGATCGTGCCGGCGATCGCCGGGGAGACCACGAGCAGCAACAGCGGGCAGCCGGCCGCGGCCAGCTCCTCGCCGACGATCGCGAGCTCGGTGATGCCGCCACCGCCACCGCCGTACGCCGCCGGGATGTTGACGCCGAGGTACCCGAGCCGGCCGGCTTCGGCCCAGAGCTCGGTGGTGTGCTCGCCGGCCTTCGCCTTGGCGACGAAGTAGGGGTGGCCGTACCGCCGGCCGAGCGCCCGGACGGCGTCACGCAGTTGTTCCTGCTCTGGGGTGTGGTCGAAGTCCACGGGACGCCTCCAGCGGTACGCGGTTCAGCGGCCGCCGACGCCGCCGGCGTCGCGGTCGGGATCGGGATCGGGATCGGGGGTGAGGACCGCGAGCACCGTGCCGGTGTCGACCTGCGCGCCAGCCGTGACGGGCACCGACGCGACCACGCCCGCGGCCGGAGCGTGGATCGGGTGTTCGAGTTTCATGGCCTCCACGGTCATGATCAGGTCGCCGGCCGCGACGCGCTGGCCGGGCCGCACGACCACCCGGGCGACCGCTCCCGGCAGGGGCGCGACCAGCGAACCTTCCGCGATGTCGGGCAGCGGCAACGGGAAGCGCGGCAGCTCGGTCAGGACGACCCCACCCACCGGACCGTCCAGGTAGGACACATCGCCGACCCGGTGTACGCCGAACGCCAGCCGGATCCCGTCGGCGTCCAGCTCGACGAGGTCCGGCGCGGCCGAGACCAGCGACACGGCCGGATGGCCGTCCGCGATCTCATCGGCGCCGACCGGCCGTACCGACCAGGCGGCCAGCGTACCGAGCCGGTCGAGCCGGTAGGCCACCTCGACCCGGCCGGCCGGGCCGTCGTACCGGGTGGTCTGGGCGGCGGTGGGCACGTTGCGCCAGCCCGACGGTAGCGACCGGAGGACCGGGGCGGCGGCCCGCCGCGCGGCGGCCCCGGCCAGCGCGGCGGCGAGGCACGGCAGCCGCAGGTCAGCCACAGTGGACAGGAGCGGTGCGGACACCTCGGCGTGCCGGTCGAGGAAACCGGTGTCGATGTCGCCGCTCGCGAACGCCGGGTGGCGTAGCACCCGGACCAGCAGGTCCCGGTTGGTCACGACGCCGTGCACCTGCGCCCGGGCCAGCGCCGCCGCGAGTAGCCGGGCCGCCTCCGGCCGGGTCGGCGCCCAGGCCACCAGCTTCGCGAGCATCGAGTCGTAGTGGACGGTGACGGCCGAGCCGTCCGCCACGCCGGAGTCCAGCCGCAGGCCGGGCTCGGCCGGCGGGCGGAACTCGGCGGCCACGCCGGGGATCCGGAACCGGTGCAGCGTACCGGTGGCCGGCAGCCAGTCCGGCCCGGCGTGCTCCGCGCACAGCCGTACCTCGATCGCGTGGCCGCGCGGCGGCGGCGTGGCCGTGACCGGCAGCGCGCCGCCCTCGGCGACCAGCAGCTGCAGCCGGACGAGGTCGAACCCGGTCACGCACTCGGTGACCGGGTGCTCGACCTG
>JAEHDK010000585.1 GCA_016880465.1 Micromonosporaceae bacterium | reverse complement strand
TGCTGGGCGCGGCGCTCGCCGCCGCGGGGCACCGCGTCGTCGCCGCGGGCGGCAGCTCTGACGCTGAGCCCGGCCGCGGCGTCGCTGGCCTCCGGCCCAGCTCCGACGTGACTACCGCCCGGATCGCCCGCCTGCTACCCGGGGCGGCCCACCGGTCCGCGGTACGGGTGGCCCGCGCGGCCACCGATCTGCTGGTCATCGCGGTGCCCGACGACGCACTCGGCCCGCTGGTCGCGCACCTCGCCGAGGAGAAGGCCTTCCATGCCGGGCAGGTCGTGGCGCACACGTCCGGCGCCCATGGCACCGGCATCCTGCACCCGGCCGTGGCCGCCGGCGCGCGCCCGATGGCGCTGCACCCGGCGATGACCTTCACCGGCCAGGCCGAGGACATCCAGCGGCTCGCCGGTACGTCCTTCGGCGTGACCGCACCCGACGAGCTGCGCCCGCTCGCCGAGCAGCTCGTCCGCGACCTCGGCGGCACCGCGGAGTGGGTCGCCGAGCAGGATCGGGCGCTGTACCACGCGGCCCTGGCGCACGGCGCGAACCACCTCGTCACGCTGGTCAACGAGGCGCTCGACCTGCTCCGCCACGCGGGTGTCCGGCACCCGGACCAGGTCCTGCGCCCGCTGCTCGGGGCCGCCCTGGACAACGCACTGCGGCTCGGCGACGCCGCGCTCACCGGGCCGGTGTCCCGGGGCGACGGCGGTACGGTCGCCAAGCACCTCGACACGCTGGCGGAGAAGGCGCCGGACTCGGTGGCCACCTACCTGGCGCTGGCCCGGCGTACCGCCGATCGCGCGATCGCTGCCGGCCGCCTCACGCCGGCGGCCGCCGAGCCGCTGCTCGACGTGCTCGCCAAGGGTCCGGCGTGATCGTGGCGACCACGCGGGCCGAGCTGGCGGCGGCCCGGGGCGGACTGCCCGGCACGGTTGCGGTCGTCATGACGATGGGCGCGCTGCACGAGGGCCACGCGGCCCTGCTGGCGGCCGCCCGTACCGGCGCCGACCACGTACTGGCGACGATCTTCGTGAACCCGCTGCAGTTCGGGCCGGACGAGGACTTCGACCGGTATCCGCGCAGCCTGGACGGCGACCTGGCCGGGTGCCGGGCGGCCGGCGTCGACGCGGTGTTCGCGCCCACCCGCGACGAGATGTACCCGGGCGGCGAGCCGCTCGTCCGCGTCGACCCGGGTCCGCTGGGCGGGATACTGGAGGGCGCGAGCCGGCCCGGGTTCTTCCACGGCGTGCTCACCGTCGTGCTGAAGCTGCTGCACCTCACCCGGCCCGACCGTGCGTACTTCGGCGAGAAGGACTACCAGCAGCTCACGCTGGTCCGCCGGATGGTCGCGGACCTCGACGTACCCACCGAGATCATCGGCATACCGACGGTACGTGACCCGGACGGGCTGGCCCGGTCGAGCCGGAACCAGTATCTGTCCACTGTGGAGCGTGCGCAGGCGCTCGCGCTCTCCCGGGCGGTACATGCGGGCTCCCTC
Source organism: Micromonosporaceae bacterium (assembly GCA_016880465.1). Classification (GTDB taxonomy): domain Bacteria; phylum Actinomycetota; class Actinomycetes; order Mycobacteriales; family Micromonosporaceae; genus EFPC-2. The sequence continues at coordinate 8,753 of JAEHDK010000585.1, read as the reverse complement.
GCGGCGGCCGAGGCCGAGCTGGCGGCGGCCGAAGCGGCGCAGGCCGGCGTGAAGGTGGACTACGCGGTGCTGACCACGGCCGACCTGGCGCCGGTGCCCGAGGGGTACCACGGCCCGGCCCGGCTGCTCGTGGCGGCCTGGGTCGGCACCACCCGGCTGATCGACAACGCGCCGCTCACCCTGTGACGTTTGATGCGTGGAATATTGTTGGCGCAACGACTGCTGAGGCTAGTGTTTCCCTCAGCAGCAGAGGTAGGAGGCCGACAATGCCCGCCGTCACCGTCGAGGACATCCTGGTACTGCCGCGGATCCCGGGGACCGATCCGGTCGCTGCGCGGCCGCGCCGGGCCGTCTCGCTGACCACCGCGCCCCGCGGCTTCGAGGGCGAGGGCTTCCCGGTACGCCGGGCGTTCGCCGGAGTGGACCTGGCCGCGCTGGACCCGTTCATCCACCTGGACCAGATGGGCGAGGTCGAGTACTCGCCGGGCGAGGCGAAGGGCACCGCGTGGCACCCGCACCGCGGCTTCGAGACGGTCACGTACATCATCGACGGCGAGTTCCAGCACTCCGACTCCAACGGCGGCGGCGGGCTGATCACCAACGGCGACACCCAGTGGATGACCGCCGGTGCCGGGATCCTGCACATCGAGGTACCGCCGGAGCGGCTGGTCGCCAGCGGCGGCCTCTTCCACGGCTTCCAGCTCTGGGTGAACCTGCCGCGGGCGCTGAAGTTCGCGCCGCCGCGGTACCAGGACATCCGGGCCGGGAACGTGGCACTGCTGTCGTCGCCGGACGGCGGCGCGCTGATCCGGGTGATCGCCGGGGAGCTGGCCGGGCACGCCGGGCCGGGCATCACGCACACCCCGATCTCGCTCGTCCACGCGACGATCGGCCCCGGTGCCACGCTCGACCTGCCGTGGCAGCCGGACTTCAACGCCCTGGTGTACGTGCTGGGCGGCCGCGGTACGGTCGGCGCCGAGCAGCGGCCGGCGGTGGCCGGCCAGCTCGCCGTGTACGGCCCCGGCGACTCGGTGACCGTCGCGGCCTCGGCCAGCCAGGACAGCCGTACGCCCGGAATGGACGTGCTGGTGCTCGGCGGCCGGCCGATCCGCGAGCCGGTGGCCGCCTACGGCCCGTTCGTGATGAACACCCGGCAGGAGCTCGTCCAGGCCTTCGAGGACTACCAGGCCGGTCGCCTGGGTAGCATCCCGGCCGCGCATGCCGCGGTGCGCGGCGAGCTGCCCGGCGGGACAACCCGGTGACGAGGTCGATGCGCGGTGCCGGCCCGGAGGCGCTGCCGGTACGTTGACGAGCGGTCCGCGCCGGCGATGTCGGTCGGGACAGCCGGCGGGTCGGTGCGGACCTTATGCTGCCTCCAGGTGCGGTCGGGGAGGGCAGCATGCGGCGGTGGTTGGCGGGGGCGTTGGTCGGCCTGACGCTGGTGTCGCTGGCGGCGTGCGCGCGGCCGGCCGGCGTCGACGGCGCGGTGGCCGACGACTGGCCCCAGCCGGCGGCGCCCGCGTCCTGGACGCCCAAGGCGGGCGAATGCCACCTCTCGATCGGCGACGTCATCTTCCTCACGGTCTACCAGCCGGTGGCCTGTACGGCGGGCCACCGCCTGGAGACCCTGTTCGTCGGCACCTTCACGGGCGACGCCGCCGCCCGCCAGACGCTACCGCCGGAGGGCTCGCCGGAGGCGCGGGCCGCCTATGCGGAGTGCGTGACCAGGACCAAGGACGTCCTCGGTGACGACTACCGCGCCGGCCGCGTCGAGCTGTCCGTCGGACTGCCGTCGACGGCCGGCTGGTCCGGCGGCGCCCGCTGGTTCCGCTGCGACGTGTACGAATACGGCGAGGACAACGACGACGTCCGGCGTACCGAGTCGCTGCAGGGCACGCTTGCTCCGGGCGGCCCGCTGCGCACCGACTGCTACACGTTCACCGACCAGCCGGGCACTGACGTGGACTCCGCACCGGCCGCGTGCACCGCCTCCCACAACGGGGAGTTCGCCGGGCTCTACTTCGCGCCGGACATCCCCGCACCGGCGAACGAGAAGGAGGTCGAGGCGCTCGCCGACCATTGCGGCCCCGTCGTCGCGGCGTACGCCGGCCTGCCCAACGACCGCAACCTGCTGTTCCGGGTGAGCTATGTCTACTACTGGTACGGCGAAGCGGAGTGGGACCGCGGCAACCGGGCCGTGCACTGCTCGATCTGGCTGCGCAAGCCGGCGACCAGGCTGATGAAGGGCGCCGGTCCGAGCGCGTTCCCGGTGAACTAGGCTCGCCGCGATACCTGCGGGAGGGCGGCATGGGAGGGCTCCGGTTCACGACCGCAGCCGTCCTCGGCACCGCAGCGTTACTGTTCGTCGGCGGCTGTTCACACCTGGCCGGCGTCGACGGTGCGCTCGCCGACGACTGGGCGCCGCCGCCCGCGGCGCAGCCCTGGCAGCCAGCGGCGAGTGCCTGCTACGACACCGGGTTCGTCGACACTCCGAGCCTCGATGACGAGCCCGTCGAGTGCGCCGACCAGCACCTGCTCGAGACCGTGTACGTCGGTGCGTTCGCCGACCGGGCGACGCCACCGGCGGACGGCTCGCCGGAGCGCCGGGCCGCATACGCCGACTGCCTCGCCGCAGCGGCCGACTTCCTGGGCGGCGACTGGCGGTCGGGCCGGCTCTGGCTGGGCATCGGAACACCCTCGGAGAGCGCCTGGTCCGGTGGCGCCCGGTGGTACCGCTGCGACCTGTGGGAGTACAAGGACCGCGACCAGCCCGAGGATGTGCCCCGCACCGGGACCCTCAAGGGCGCGCTGCGCGGCCCCAACCCGCTCGCGTACGCCTGCTACCTCGCGACGATCAAGGACGACAAGGTCGACACGATGGTGCCGGTCGACTGCACGAAGCCGCACAACGCCGAGTTCGCCGGGGTGTACGTGGCGCCGGACGTGACCTACCCGGCGACCGGGAAAGAACGTGACGACCTGGCGTTCAACGGCTGCCGCCCGGTCGTCGCCGCGTACGTGAACGTGCCGAACGACGGCCGGTTCTACCACCGTACCGGCCTGATCACCTCGCTGTACTCGGCGGAGGAGTGGGCCCAGGGCAACCGGGGCATCCGTTGCCATCTCTGGCTGGACCGCACCGCCACGCGTTCGATGAAGGGCGTCGGCACGGCCGGCCTGCCCGCCGGCTGACCCCCGGGCGGCCGCTCGATCACCGGGTAGTTGACTAACGGCATGCGAGTACCTGCGCGGTTGAGGGCGCCCGTGCCGGGCTGGGCGGAGACCACCGACGTGGTCGTGGTCGGATCCGGGGTCGCCGGGCTCACCTGCGCGCTCCATCTGCGGGAGGCGGGCCTGCACGTCACGGTGGTCACGAAGGTCAACATCGACGACGGGTCGACCCGCTGGGCACAGGGCGGCATCGCGGCCGTCCTGGACCCGCTCGACACCCCTGCGGCGCACGCGCAGGACACCCTGGTCGCGGGCGTCGGCCTGGGCGATCCTGCCGCGGTGGACGTGTTGGTACGGGAGGGGCCGGCCAGGGTACGCGACCTGATCCGGCTCGGCGCCGTGTTCGACCGGCACCCGGACGGTTCGCTGATGCTCACCCGGGAGGGCGGCCACCGGGTGCACCGGATCGTGCACGCTGGCGGCGACGCGACCGGGGCGGAGGTACAGCGGGCCCTGCACGCGGCGGTACGCCGGGACCCGTGGATCCGGCTCGTCGAGCACGCGCTGGTCCTCGACCTGCTGCGGGCGGCCGACGGCCGGGCCTGCGGGGTGACCCTGCACGTGCTCGGCGAGGGTACCGAGGACGGGGTCGGCGCGATCCTGGCGCGGGCCGTCGTACTGGCCACCGGCGGGCTGGGCCAGATCTTCGCGGCCACCACGAACCCCGCTGTGTCCACAGGGGACGGTGTCGCGCTGGCCGTACGCGCCGGCGCGGCCGTGACCGACCTGGAGTTCGTGCAGTTCCACCCGACGGCACTCCTCGTACCCGCGAGCAACGCCGGCGCGGACAACGGCGACCCGGCCGGCCCGGTCGCCGCCCAGCAGCCGCTGATCTCCGAGGCGCTGCGCGGCGAGGGCGCGTACCTGGTCGACGGCGACGGCAAGCGGTTCATGCTGGGCCAGCACGAGCTGGCCGAGCTGGCCCCGCGCGACGTGGTGGCCAAGGCCATCCACCGCGTGATGCGGGCGGCCGGCACCGACCACGTGTACCTCGACGCCCGGCACCTCGGTGGGGACTTCCTGGCCCACCGGTTCCCGACGATCGTCGCGTCCTGCCGGGCGGCCGGCGTCGACCCGGCGACCGAACCGATCCCGGTCGCGCCCGCCGCCCATTACGCCAGCGGCGGGGTACGGACGGACCTGCGCGGGCGTACCTCGATCGAGGGCCTGTACGCCTGCGGCGAGGTCGCCTGTACGGGCGTCCACGGCGCGAACCGGCTCGCGTCGAACTCGCTGCTGGAGGGTCTGGTGTTCGCGCGGCGGATCGCGACCGACGTCGCCGGCCAGGTACCGGACACCGGCGGGACGCCCGATCCGGCGAGGTACGACGCGGACCGGGCCGGGCTCGTCCCGGCCACCGTCCGGGAACCGCTGCAGCGGGCCATGTCCCGGGGTGCCGGCGTGCTGCGCAGTGCGACCTCGCTCGCCGAGACCGCCGCCGAGCTGCGCCGGCTGACCGCGCTGGACGGGGACACCCCGCGCACGGCCAGCTGGGAGGCGACGAACCTGGTCACGGTCGCCGCCGTGCTCGTGACCGCCGCCGCCCGGCGGGAGGAGACCCGCGGCTGCCACTGGCGGGAGGACTTCGCGCAGACCCGCCCGGAGTGGCTGGGTCACCTGCTGGCCGGCCTGGCCCCGGACGGTTCGCTGACGCAGGAATGGGAGCCGCTGTGCTGACCGAGTCGACCGTGGCCGAGCTTCGGGCGGCCGGCCTGGACCCGCGGTACGTCGCGCAGGTCGCCGGCACCGCGCTGGCCGAGGACCTGGGTGGGCCGGACGGCGTCGACGTGACGAGCGCCGCGACGATCCCGGCCGCCCGGCACGGTACCGCCGACATGGTCGCGCGCGCCGCCGGGGTGGTGGCCGGGCTGCCCGTCGCCGCGGCGGTCTTCGAGCTCGCCTCCGGCCGTACCGCCGAGCTGGTGGGGACGGTGCCCGACGGCGCGCGGGTTGCCCAGGGCGAGCTGCTGGCGACGGTGACCGGGCCGGTCCGCGCGCTGCTGACCGCCGAGCGGACCGCGCTCAACCTGCTGTGCCGGATGTCCGGCGTGGCCACCCACACCCGGGCGTGGGCGGACGCGCTGCGCGGCACCGGCGCGACCGTCCTGGACACCCGCAAGACCACCCCGGGGCTGCGCGCGCTGGAGAAGTACGCGGTGCGGGCCGGCGGCGGTACGAACAAGCGGCTGGGCCTGTACGACGTCGCCATGATCAAGGACAACCACAAGCTCGCGGCCGGCTCGATCACCGCGGCCTACCGGGCGGTGCGCGCCGCGTTCCCCGGCGTGCCGGTGCAGGTCGAGGTGACCACGGTCGCCGAGGCGGTCGAGGCGGTCGACGCGGGCGCCGCGTTCCTGCTGTGCGACAACATGTCCCCGGTCCTGCTGGGCGAGGTGGTCGGTGCGGTACGCGGCCGGGCCGAGCTGGAGGCGACCGGCGGCCTGACGCTCGACCGGGCCCGGGAGTACGCGCAGACGGGCGTGGACTACCTCTCGGTCGGGGCGCTGACCCACTCGTCCCCTATCTTGGACATCGCCCTGGACCTGCGAGGGGACGGCTGATGCTGCTCTGCATCGACATCGGTAACACGAACACGGTGCTCGCCACGTTCGACGGCGGGACGCTCGTGCACTCGTGGCGCATCAAGACGGATGCCCAATCCACCGCCGACGAGCTCGGTCTGCTGTACCGGGGCCTGCTCGCGGCGGACAACGTGGAGATCACCGCGGTCGCCGCCTGCTCGACCGTGCCGGCCGCGCTCCGCTCCCTGCGCACGATGCTCGCCCGGTACTACCGGTCGGTGCCGACCCTGATCGTCGAGCCCGGCGTCCGGACCGGGGTGCCGCTGGCCATCGAGAACCCCAAGGAGGTCGGGCCGGACCGGGTGGTGAACACGCTCGCCGCGTACACCCTCTACGGTGGACCGTCCATTGTGGTCGACATAGGCACGACGAACACGTTCGACGTGATCAGCGAGCGCGGCGAGTTCCTCGGCGGGGCGTTCACGCCGGGAATCGAGATCTCGTTCGACGCGCTCGCCGCCCGGGCCGCCCAGCTGCGCAAGGTGGAGCCGGCCAAGCCCCGCTCGGTGATCGGCAAGAACACGGTCGAGTGCCTCCAGTCGGGCATGTACTTCGGGTACGCCGGCCTGGTCGACCGCATCGTCGGCCAGATGGCCGAGGAACTGGGCCCGTTGCGCGCCGTGATCGCCACCGGCGGGCTGGCCCCGGTCGTACTCGACGAGTGCCGTACGGTCACCCACCATGAGCCGATGATCACGCTGATCGGCCTGCGGCTCGTCTACGAGCGCAACTCCTGAGCCGGTCGCCGCCGGTAGGCGCGGTAGACGGTGGTCAGGTAGGGCAGCGGGAACGATTTCCGCCCGGCGAGATCGGGGTGGGTCCCGGTCAGCTTGCGGATGCGCGCGTCCATGGCCGCCCGGTCAGCCGGCGAGCTGGTCAGGTAGTACGACCGCGACCGCACCAGGGCGACCAGGCTGTCCGCCGTATGGGTGGTCACGTGCCGGAACTCCGCCCGGTCGGCCGGGCCGAACTCCGGCCCGAGATCGCCGACGAGACACCGCGCGGCACGCGAGCCGTCGCCGAGCGACGCCGCCTCGGACAGCTGCGCGACCCACGGCACGGACTCGTCCCGGATGTTCCAGATCGGCGCGAAGACCCCGCCGGGGCGCAGCACCCGGGCGATCTCCGGATGGGCGCGTTCGCGGTCGAACCAGTGGTACGCCTGCCCGGCCATGACCCCGTCCACGCTGCCGTCGGGCAGCGGTATCGCCTCGGCCGAGCCGGCGAGCGGGACCGGGCCGTCCGGCGTGGCGGCGGTCAGCCGGGCGCGCATCAGCTCGTCCGGCTCGACGGGCACGACATCGTGGCCGGCGGCGAGCAGCACCCTGGTGAGGATCCCGGTGCCGGCGCCGAGGTCGACCACCCGTACCGGTGCGGCGCCGAGCGCCCAGACCACGGCCACCGCGGGGTACGAGGGCCGGATCGCGTCGTACTGGCTGGCCGCCTGGCCGAAGGAGAGCGCCTCGATATGCATTCGAGCCAGGTTACCGGCCTTCGTTACGCTTTCGGCGTGACCGATGAGCTGCCCACCGACGAGGAGCTGGCCGCTGCCGACGAGTTGCCGGAGCAGATGCGCGTCCGGCGGGCCAAGCGTGCGCAGCTGATCTCGGAGGGCGTCGAGGCGTACCCGGTCGGGTTCGCCCGTACGCACAGCCTCGCCGAGCTGCGGGCGCGGTACGCGGACCTGCCGACCGACACGGCGACCGGCGACCGGGTGGCGGTCACCGGCCGGGTGATCTTCGTACGGAACACCGGCAAGCTCTGCTTCGCGACGCTGCGCGCGGGCGACGGCACCCAGCTGCAGGCCATGCTCTCGCTGGACCGGGTCGGCGCCGATCGGCTGGACGCCTGGAAGCGGCTGGTCGACCTCGGCGATCTCGTCGGGATCACCGGCGAGGTGATCACGAGCCGGCGCGGCGAGCTGTCGGTGCTCGCCGCTGACTGGGCGATGACCGCGAAGGCGCTCCGCCCGCTGCCGGTCGCCCACAAGCCCATGTCGGAGGAGGCGCGGGTCCGCCGCCGCTACGTCGATCTCATCGTCCGGGAGCAGGCGCGTACCGCCGTGCGGGCCCGCACGACGGTGACCCGCAGCCTGCGCGACTCGCTGTACCGGCGCGGTTACCTGGAAGTGGAGACCCCGATGCTCCACGTGCTGGCCGGCGGCGCGACCGCCCGGCCATTTGTGACGCACAGTAATGCGCTCGATATGGATTTATACCTACGCATCGCGCCGGAGCTGTTCCTGAAGCGTGCGGTCGTCGGCGGTGTGGAAAAGGTCTTTGAAATCAACCGCAACTTCCGTAACGAAGGCGTCGACTCGACGCACTCGCCGGAGTTCGCGATGTTGGAGGCGTACGAGGCGTACGCCGACTACCACTTGATGGCCGTACTCACGCGCGAAATCGTGCAGGAAGCGGCCGTCGCACTGACCGGTGGCCATGTCGTACCGCTGGTCGACGGCACCGAGTTCGACCTCGGCGGTACGTGGCGTGAAGTGACGCTATACGGCGCGTTATCAGATGCGCTCGCCGAAGAGGTAACCGTACGGACGCCGATGACGAAGCTCATCGAGTACGCCGAGAAGCACGACGTACCCGTCGACCCGAAGTACGGGCCGGGCAAGCTCGCCGAGGAGCTGTTCGAGGCGCTCGTCGTACCCGGCCTGCACGATCCGACGTTTGTCTTCGACTATCCCGAGGAGACGTCGCCGCTGACCAGGGCGCACCGGACGACCCCGGGGCTGGCCGAGAAGTGGGACCTGTACGTGCGCGGCGTCGAACTCGCCACCGCCTATTCCGAGCTGGTCGACCCGGTGATCCAGCGGGAGCGGTTCATGGCGCAGGCCGCGCTCGCCGCGCGCGGCGATGACGAGGCAATGCGACTCGACGAGGACTTCCTTGCCGCGATGGAGTACGGCATGCCGCCCGCCGGCGGGATGGG
>JAEHDK010000584.1 GCA_016880465.1 Micromonosporaceae bacterium | reverse complement strand
TGCTCACCCGCACCTGGACCGGTCGCGCCATCCGGGCCTGCTCGCAGAACCCGTCCGGGGCGGCTCTGGTCGGCGTCGGTGCCACCAGTACGGCGGCCCTGGCCTTCGCGCTCGGCGCCGCCACGGCCGGCGTCGGCGGCTCGATCCTCTCGGTCCTGTACCCGTTCTTTCCGGCGTCGCACTACGACTGGATCTCGCGCCTGCTCGGCATCATCGTGCTCGGCGGCATGGGCAGCCTGCCAGGCGCGCTCACCGGCGCACTGGTCCTGGGTCTGGCCGAGACCCTCACCGCCACCTACGGCTCGCTGCGCTGGTCAAATCTGGTCTTCTACCTGGTCATCATGCTGGTGCTGCTGGTCCGGCCGCAGGGACTGTTCGGCTACCGACTGCGCGAGGACTCGGTCGCATGAAGACGATGGCGGCACTCCCCCGCGCACCTCTCGCAGCCGGCCTGGCTCTGCTCCTCCTGGCGCTCTACCCGGTGGTGCGGCCCTACTCGCCCTATCCACAAACGGTGCTGCTGCTGGCCTTCCTGCTCGGCATCCAGGCCGTCAGCTGGAACATAATCTCCGGCTACGCCGGCTACGTCTCGCTGGGCCACAGCGCCTTCCTGGGCCTCGGGTCGTACACCACGGCGATCCTGGCGTCGAAATGGGCGGTAAACCCGTTGCTGCTGGCGCCGGTCGGTGGCGTCACGGCGGTGGTGGCAGCCGCACTGGTCGGATCGGTCGTCCTGCGTGCCCGCGGCCACGCATTCGTCATCATCACCATCGCGCTGCTCCTCGCCGCGCAGGTGTTCGCGGTCAACTTCCGTTCGCTCACCAACGGCTCCGACGGCATCACGCTGCCATTGCCGCCGTGGTCGCGGTACATCCAGAACGTCCCGTTCTACTACGCGTTCCTCGGCCTGTTGACATTGACTGTGCTGTTCAGCGCGTGGATCCGGCGCACGAAACTCGGCACCGGGCTGATCGCCATCCGCGAAGACGAGGGCAAGGCCGCGGCCATCGGCGTGCACACGACGCGCTACAAGGTCCTCGCCTACACGGCCAGTGCGTTCTTCATCGGTGTCGCGGGTGGCGTCTACGGCTACTTCCTGACGTTCCTCAACCCCATCGGGGCCTTCAGCATCCTCACCAGCGTGACGATCGTGCTCGCGGCCCTGGTCGGTGGTCGCGGCACGCTTTACGGCCCGGTCGTGGGCGCCTTCATCGTGCAGTTCGGCAGCGAGGCCGCCACGGTGTACGGCGGCGGTAGCCAGAGCCGGGTCCTGCTCTACGGCATCGCCCTCGTCCTCGTGGTCCTGTTCCTGCCGACCGGGCTCCTGCCCACCGTCCAGGCATGGTGGCGGCGCCGGCATCCGGCCGTCATCGAGTACACCGACCAGGCGGCGGCCCTGGGCCGGCGATCGGCGCGGGTACGCGAACAGGAGGGTGACGTGCGGGCCGCGCAGGAAAGTCACGCGGTCGCCCCTGGCGAACCGCTGCTCGAGGTCCGCGGCGCGGCGAAACGGTTCGGTGGGCTCGTCGCGGTCGACGGCGCGGATCTCGTCGTACGCCAGGGAACGGTCACCGCTTTGATCGGGCCGAACGGCTCCGGCAAGACCACCCTGTTCAACCTGATCACCGGCGGCATGAGCGCCGACGCGGGGGAGATCCGCTTCGCCGGCCAGCGGATCGACCGGATGCAGCCATGGCGGCGCGGGCACCTCGGGCTGGGACGTACCTTTCAGGTGACCCGGCTCTTCAAGAGCATGACGGTGCAGGAGAACCTGGTCGCGCCGCTGCCCGACGCGCGCTGGCGGAACCTGGTGGCCGGGTCGGTGAGCGGCCCGCAGGCGCAGCGTGCGCGGGAACTGCTCGAGTTCGTAGGCCTGGAACGCTTCGCCGGGCACCGTGCCGGCGCACTCTCGTACGGTCAGCAGAAGCTCGTCGAACTGGCCCAGGTTCTCATGCTCGAACCCAGCCTCGTGCTGCTCGACGAGCCGGCCGGCGGGGTGAATCCCAGCCTGGTCGGACGAATTGCCGAGATCGTGCGTGAACTGAACGTGCGCGGCATGACATTCCTGGTGGTCGAGCACAACATCCCCATGGTCCTCGAACTGTGCGACCCGGTGGTGGTGTTCTCCCGGGGTAGGGCGATCGCCGAGGGCCCGCCCGACGCGATCCGGGATAACTCGCTCGTCCTCGACGCCTACCTCGGCGACGAATGGCGACCCCTGGCCTCGAGCGCCGCGACCGACTCCGGCGCGTCGGATCCCGCCGAGCGGCGCAGGCGGCGCTGATGCTCTCGTTAGCCGGGGTGATGGCCGGGTACGGCGGCGGCAATGTGCTGCACGGAGTCGACCTGGACTGCCCGGAGGCGTCGATCACCTGCATCGTCGGCCCGAACGGGGCGGGCAAGTCGACGGTCCTGCGAGTGATCAGCGGCCTGATAGCACCGACCGCGGGTGAGATTCTCCTCGACGGCCAGCCGATCGGCCGGTTGACCCCGGACGAGATCCTGCGCCGGGGCGTCACCCAGGTGCCGCAGTCGTACGCGCTGTTCTCGTCCATGACGGTACGGGAGAACGTCCTGATGGGAGGGTTTCTGATCAGACGTGACCGGGCGCTGCTGAAGCGGCGGCTCGCCGCCGCCGAGGAGCTGATTCCGCTCGTCGCCGAGCGCTCGGCGGACCCGGCGGGGAACCTCTCCGGGGGCCAGCGCCGGTTGGTGGAGATCGCCCGCTGCCTGATGCTGGACCCGCGCGTCATCCTGCTGGACGAACCGTCCCTCGGTCTCGATCCGCGAAGTCTGAGTACCGTCGCCGGGCTCATCACGCGGCTGCACGACATGGGTACCACGGTGCTGCTGGTGGAGCAGAACGTCCGCCTCGGTCTGGGTCTGGCCACCCGTGGGGTGGTGATGGAGGGCGGCAAGGTACGCCTGACGGGCACGTCGGACGAGGTGATGAACCACCCGGAGATCGCCAGCCTGTACCTCGGCGGCACCCGGGCGACCACCGCCGAAGCGGCACATGCCGCGCATGCCGGGCCGGCGGCCGGATCCGGGCCGCCGGAGCCGAGAACGGCTGGCCGGCAAGGGTGAGGATCGGCTCGACACGCGGCGCCACCGGTCGGCAGACCAGCCGGAGAGCGGTGCACCGAGGTCGCGCCGCCGGCGCGTACCGCGCGGATTGTGCACTCGATTGCAGCAACGGCTACGGAAAGGTGCCGACATGGACGAGCGGATCCGGTCCGCCATCTCGCATTGGGGACCTCGGTTCACCACCAACGGCGTGGCCGTCAGCGACTTCGAGCGCATCACCCGCGGCGTGCAGCGATGGGAGGACTGGTGCGAGGCCTGGTCCGCCGCCGGGCGGGAGCACGAGCAGCTGGGCCGGACCGCGCTGGCGGAAAAGCGCCACCGGTCCGCGGGCGAGCACCTGGCTCAGGCGGCCGTGTACTTCCACTTCGGCAAGTTCCTCTTCGTCGACGATCTCGACCAGATGCGCGCCGCGCACGCGAGCGCGGTGCGCTGCCTGGATGCCGCGCTGCCGCTGCTCGACCCGCCGGGACGCCGGGTGGAGATCCCGTTCGAGGGCGCTTGGCTCGTCGGCGTGCTCCGGACGCCGCCGGGTCAGGGACCATGGCCGGCGGTGGTGATGATCCCCGGTCTGGATTCGGCGAAGGAGGAGTTCCGCTCGACCGAGCGCATCTTCCTCGATCGCGGTCTGGCCACCTTCAGCGTGGACGGCCCGGGCCAGGGCGAAGCCGAGTACGACGTGCCGATCCGTGCAGACTGGTCGGCGGCGGGCGCAGCCATCCTCGACGCGGTCGCCGCAGAACGGGATATCGACGGCGAGCGGCTGGCGCTGTGGGGAGTTAGTCTCGGCGGCTACTACGCACCGCGCGTGGCCGCGGCGGCCGGCGACCGGGTCAAGGGATGCGTCGCACTGGCCGGTCCGTACAACTTCGGTGACTGCTGGGGCCGGCTGCCAGAGCTGACCAGGACGGCGTTTCGCGTGCGTACCCGGTCGCGCGACGACGACGCGGCCCAGCGCGCCGCAGCCGCCCTGGACCTCGCCGGGCAGGCCGGCAGGATCTCGTGCCCCCTGCTCGTCGTCTTCGGCAGGCTCGACCGGCTGATTCCGTGGCAGCACGCGGTTCGCCTGGCCGAAGAGGCCGGCGGGCCGGCCGAACTGCTGATGCTCGAAACCGGCAACCATGGCTGCATGAACGTGGCGGCGTACCACCGCCCGAGAACCGGCGACTGGTTGGCCACCCGGCTCGGCGTACCGCTGTGAGTCAACCGCGAACCCATGTCTTGACATCGGAGAGAGCCCGTCGTTATGTTTCGTGCAATCGATTGCAAACCGGGCGCGGGCGGGAAGCGTGCTGGCGCGCGGCGCCGCACATGCCAACGGAACACACGGAGGAGACCATGACTGGCGCAACTCCCGGTGCTGCCCGGGTCGGCTGGATCGGCACCGGGCGGATGGGCGCCGCCATGGCACGCCGTCTGGCCCGGGCCGGTGTCGACGTGCTCGTCTGGAACAGGACCCGGTCGAAGGCCGAACCGCTGGCGGCCGATGGGGCATCGATCGCCGACTCCATCTCCGATCTCGCCGACCGGGATGTGGTCCTCACCATGGTGTCGTCCTCTGCTGATCTGGAGCAGGTGCTGGTCGGCGATGGCGGCCTGCTTCGCCAGCCCGGGCGGGTCCCCGGTGTGGTCGTCGACTGCTCGACCGTCTCGGCGCAGACATCAGCCGCCATGCGGAAGGCGTCCGCCGAACTCGGCGTCGAGTTCCTCTCCGCGCCGGTGAGCGGCAACGCGAAGGTGGTCAAGGCCGGCAAGCTCAGCCTGGTCGTGTCCGGGCCCGAGGAGACCTACCAGCGGGTCGCTCCGCTGCTGAGCGAACTGGGCCGCGGAGTCACCTACGTCGGTGACGGCGAGGCCGCCCGGTTGGTCAAGATCTGCCACAATCTCCTCCTCGGCGTCGTGGCCCAATCGATGGCGGAGATCACGGTGCTCGCCGAGAAGGGCGGTGTGTCCCGTCATGCGCTGCTCGAGTTCATCAACAGCAGCGTGATGGGCTCCACGTTCACCCGGTACAAGACGCCGGCCTTCGTACACCTCGACTACACGCCGACGTTCACGCCAGTACTGCTGCGCAAGGACTTCGATCTCGGTCTGGCGGCCGCTCGGGCGCTGGACGTACCCATGCCACTCGCCTCTGCCGCGGCGCAGTTGGTACAGGCGACCATCGGCGGCGGGCGCGGCGACGAGGACTTCGCCGTCCTGCTAGAGCAGCAGGCGGCCAGTGCCGGGCTACGGCTGAAGCCGGAGGACGTCGTGGTGGACGACGGTCTGGGCTGAACCGCCGTCACTCATGCGACACGTCGTCATTGACACGTACTCCCGAGCCGGGATGCTTGGTATGCGCGGTTCGGTGACGCCGGAGGTGGGCCCGTTCGAGGCCGCGGTGCCGCTGCCGGCGGCCGACTCGCCCGACGACGCCACCATCGCGTCCGTGGCAGGCACCGTCACAACCGTCCGAAAGGCGCTGGACTCATGAGCGAGATCACTGTCAAGGCACCGACCGACCTGTTCATCGGCGGCCAGTGGATGCCGGCCAGCACGGGCCGGCGCTTCGACGTCACCGACCCGGCCACCGGCCGGACAATCGCCACGGTCGCCGACGGCGCGGTCTCCGATGCCCTCAACGCGGTGGCTGCGGCGGCCGGGGCCGGGCCCGGGTGGGCAGCGACTGCCCCGCGCGCTCGGGCCGAGATACTGCGGCGGGCGTGGGAGCTGACGACCGAGCGCGCCGAGGACCTGGCGCTGCTGATTACCGCCGAGAACGGTAAGGCACTGACCGACGCGCGTGGCGAGGTCGCCTATGCCGCCGAGTTCTTCCGCTGGTACGCCGAGGAGGCGGTACGCGCTGCCGGCGCCGTCAGCACCGCCCCCTCCGGCGCGAACCGCATCGTGGTGGTCCATCAGCCGGTGGGCGTGTGCGTGCTGGTGACGCCGTGGAACTTCCCGGCCGCGATGGCCACCCGCAAGATCGGCCCGGCGCTGGCGGCCGGCTGCACGGTCGTGCTCAAGCCCGCCAGTGACACGCCGCTGACCGCCCTGGCCATGGCGCAGGTCCTCGACGATGCCGGGGTACCCGCTGGCGTGCTCAACGTGGTGCCGGCGCGCCGGTCCGGCGAGGTCGTCTCGGCCATGGTGCACGACTCGCGGGTACGCAAGATCTCCTTCACCGGTTCGACGGAGGTGGGCCGGCTGCTGC
>JAEHDK010000583.1 GCA_016880465.1 Micromonosporaceae bacterium | reverse complement strand
GGTAGGTACGTGCGCCGACCGCGACCCCGGCCACGCCGTGCTGGGCATGCTCGGTCCACCGCGGATCCGGGGCCGCGCCCGCCGGCAGCACCAGGTCGGTCGGGTAGCCGTCGCTGTCCGCGGACACAGCCGGACAGGACTTCGTCCTGACCCTTGCCACGTACCACGGACGACGAGCAGCGGAAACTCATCCTGATGACTAGGGCAGAAGTTCGGTACCCCGGCGCCGACAAGTTGCAGTCGATCGGCCTATTAGGGCCATGTTGGAGTCCCCACTGGTGGCCGTCGAAAGTCCCCACCGGTGGTCATGGGTCTGGCGTCACGTTCTGGGTTGGTTGTGTTGGTTTGTCCTGCTGCGCTGCGCGTCGGTCTTCTCGGTCGGGCAGTCGGTGACCGGGCCGCGGTTCTCGGGGCGGGGCAAGGGGTCGCGTAGCGACCGAGCGGAGCGAGGCTTGCCCCTTGCGCCGGTAGACCGGCGACACGCCGATCGGACTGGTAATCGTGCCGGAGGCAGCGCTGTTGATAGTGTCACCGACGTGACCGTCAGCATCTCGATCACCCTGGACGATGAGCTTGGCGAGGAACTCAACGCCGCTGTCGCCGGTAGCAACAGGTCCGCATTCGTGGCGGAAGCGATCCGCGGCCACCTCGACCGACGCGCCGTTGCCGCCGCTGCCGCATGGCATGCCTCGCTCGACGGCGAGGACGCCGCGGTGTTCGCCGACTTCAACGCCGCGTGGTAGGTCAGGTCGCCGGACCAACGCGCGGTGACGTTGTCGACTACACCCTTGGCAGCCGACGCATCCGCGTCCTGGTCGTCAGTGCGAACGCATACACCCGCAACTATCCGATCATCGTGTTGATCCACAGCCGGGCGGACGGGGACGTTCCCGGCATTCTGCTGCCCCTGCCGCGCGACCTGGCTGGCGGCGGCACGATCGACCTCTCCCGGATCCGGTTCGCTGATCCAGGCGCGTTCGGGCACCGGCACGGGCGCATCAGCTCAACGCTCGCCGCCAAAGTCGATCACGGCCTTCGCCGCCTTCTCGGCCTGTAGCACCCGGCAGGTACCCTTGCGGGCCGCTCCAACCAGTCGCCAGCAACACAAGGCCCGGCGGTCGTCCGTGTCCGCTCGCCCGGTGGTTGGTCCTGAATGGTGCGTCCTCACCGAGTCGCGCGCTGGGCGACAGCCTTGCGGCACAGATTCAGCGCGGGAGTCCCCTCTGTGGCATGCGGCCTCGCGTACCGCCTCCTCCACCGAGATCTGTTGCCGCCCGGTGCGGCTCCGGCCACCAGATCAGCCACACTCCGGCAGCGGCGCCGTGGTGCTCGGCCAGCCAGCGACGCCACGCGGCACGGCTGTCCGGCTCGTACTCGGGAAGCGGACTCCTAGCCATCTAGCCAATGTACGCGGCGATGAACCGTTGCGTATGCGACGAGGACGGTCATCGTGCACCTCCGGTCTCGGCTCCCGGCTAGTGGTGTGTCTCAGTTTTGGCTTTTCACTTGTTCGAGGGTGACTCTTGCCCGCCGTACCTTCTGCAGGATCGATTCAGCGGTAGCGGTCCAGATGAAGGGTTTCGGGTCGTCGTTGTGCACTCGCAGGTACTCCTCGATCGCGGCGATCAGCTCGGGGACGCTACGGAAGACACCGCGTCGCAGTGCCTTGTCGGTCAGCTCCCGGAACCACCGCTCGACCAAGTTCAGCCAGGACGACGAGGTGGGGGTGAAGTGCAGATGGACGCGGGGATGTTTGGCCAGCCATGCCTTGACGTTGTCGTGGTTGTGGGTGCCGTAGTTGTCCACGATCAGGTGAACCGCCAAACCTTTGGGGACCTGCCGGTCGATCGTGCGCAGGAACCGCAGGAACTCCCCGTTGCGGTGCCGCGGCAGGCACTGCCCGATCACCTTGCCGGTCAACACGTCGAGTGCCGCGAACAGGGTGGTGGTGCCGTTGCGCTTGTAGTCGTGGGTCATCGTGCCGGCCCGACCCCGCTTCATGGGCAGGCTGGGCTGGGTCCTATCCAGGGCCTGGATCTGGGACTTCTCATCCGCGCACAGCACAACAGCCTTGTCCGGCGGGTTGAGATACAACCCGACAACGTCGACCAGCTTCTCCTCGAACCGTTTGTCATTGGAAGGCTTGAAGGTGTCCACCCGGTGCGGCGCCAGACCACGCCCGACCCAGATCCGCTGCACCGTCGCCGAGGAGATCCCGGTGGCCTTAGCCATCGTCCGACAGCTCCAGTGGGTGTGCCCCTCCGGCTTGCTGTGCAACGTCAAATCGACCACCTGCGCGATCTTCTCCGCCGATATCGACGGCTTACGGCCCCGACCCGCCCGGACCTCGCCGAAGTCGACCAGCCCCCGCTCGGCGAAGTCCGCCCGCCACGCCAACACACTCGGCCGAGACACCCCCACCAGCTCGGCGATCTCCACATTGGACACGCCGTCCGCGGCCAGCAGAAGCGCACACGCACGTTGCACCACCCGAAACGGCGACGTCTGCGACCGGGCCAGAGTGTCCAACACCTCTCGCTGCCCATCGGATACTTCCAGCGCTTCAGCGGCACGTCCCATGAACCACACACTACACATCTGTAACACTATTTGCGAGACATACCACTAGCACATCGGCCCGCCGCTAGGGCCGATAGACGCATCACCCGGTGCCGATCGGCCGTTGTGGCGCTGGCGGTCGCCTCGCCAGGCTCGGTAGAGGTGGTTGGCATGTGGTGGCTGGCGCGGGGTGAGGACTCCATACCGGCCGGCTCGAGCTGGCTCGCGCCGGCCGAGGCGGAGCGCGTTGCCGGGCTGCGCTTCACCAAGCGACGCACGGAGTACCTGCTGCGCCGGCTGGTCGCCAAGCATGCGGTCGCGGCGGCCGCGGACCTGCCCGCGGAGCCGGCCGCGCTTCGCCGGATAGACGTGCGCAACGCGCCCGACGGGGCGCCCTACGTCCTCGTCGACGGTGCACCGGCCGGGCTGCACGTGTCGATCAGCGACCGGGCCGGCTGGGCGGTGTGCCTGGTCGGCACCGCGATCGTGGGTTGCGACCTCGAGCTCGTCGAGCCGCGTACCCCCGGTTTCGTACGCGACTTCCTGACCGCCGACGAACAGCGCTACCTCACCGTGGTTGCCGACCGCGATGCCGCGGCGAACCTGTTGTGGTCGGCCAAGGAGAGCGCACTCAAGGTCCTGCACACGGGCCTGCGTCGGGATACCCGAGGTGTCGAGGTGACCGTCCATGATGGACAGCCGGGCGGCTGGGCTCCGCTGTCCATCAGTACGGGCGAAGGAACCACCTTCTCCGGCTGGTGGCGGCGGGACGGCCGGTTCATGCTCACGGTCGTGGGCAAGGCGGCGGGGCCGCCGCCTCGAGCCCTGGAGGATCCGGACGTACTCACGGCGGCCGTGCCCGCACACTCCTGGCTCGACCAGCCGCTCAGTCGCCGTTGTCTTTGACTGTGCTCGCCTTCGCCACAGACCGGCTCCGGCTGCGCTCAGTCGCCGTTGTCTTTGACTGTGCTCGCCTTCGCCACAGACCGGCTCCGGCTGCGCTCAGTCGC
>JAEHDK010000582.1 GCA_016880465.1 Micromonosporaceae bacterium | reverse complement strand
CGTCACCACCCGGTGGCCTTGGTCGGGTTGCTCTACGGCGGGTACGCCCTGGCGCTATGGACGGCCAGCGCAATCACCGGCCGCCGGGTGCGGATCTGGCGACCGGGTACGAAGACGATCACCACCTACATCGTGGTGTTCCTGCTGTACGCCGTCGTGCTGCGCAACCTGCCGTGGCCGCCGTTCACCTGGTTCTACATAGCAAACCTGGTCTAGCAGGAAGGGCACGCGCCCTGGGTGGGCCCGCGAATCGTGTGCCGTTGCCAACCGGCGCACCGGCACAGTGACAGGCGGAACCCGAACGTCCGGCAGCTGTCGGAAGGACGAGGAAGGTCATGAAACCGAACGCGTCGGCCAGCCGCGGCCTGCCGCGATGCTGGCCGCAACCCGGCCATGCGGGTGCCCCAAACCCGGCGACGTTCGACGTGAACCCGGCACCGACCCCCGTAGGCTGGGCGGCGGCGCCAATGGCTGGGGTGATTTCCTGCCGGTCAGGAGGTGGGCATGCAGGGACTGGGACATTTGGAGGCCGCTGTGATGGATGTCCTTTGGCGGGCCACCGAACCGATCCGTGTCCGGGACGTCCTCGACGCTCTGGCCCCGCAGCGCACCCCCGCGTACACCACGGTCATGACGGTGCTGGACAACCTGCACCGCAAGGGCTGGGTGGTACGTCAGCTGGATGGCAAGGCCTACCGGTACCAGCCGTCGCGTACCCGCGAAGAGGCCGCGGCGCAGGCGCTGCGCGACGTGCTGGACGCTGCCGGTGACGCGGAGGCGGTGCTGCTGCATTTTGCCCACTCCGCCTCCAAGCGAGAACTCGCTGTGCTGCGCAAGGCGCTCGACGCGAGGGCGAACAAGCGATGATTGCCGCCGCTGCGCTCATCCTCGGCGCGGTGCTGGTGGCGTGGGTCGCGCCGCCGGCCCTGCACCGGCTGACCGTCCGCGGCCGTGATCCGTTGACTGCGATGATCTGCTGGGTGGCATCAATCGCTGCCGTGGCGGCCACGTTCGTTGTCGGCGCCGGCATGCTGCTGCTGCCCGGGGATCGCCCGGCAAGCCACGTGGCATCCGTCGCGCACAGCTGTTGGGTGGTGCTGCGCCACGGCCGCATGCCGGCGGCGGACGAGGCGATCGGCGCTGCAGGGGCCGTCCTGTTGCTCGTTGTCATCGCCCGACTCGGGTCTGCCGCGGCGCGTGGCCGCCACGCCCGCCAACGGGCCCACCGTGCGCACCTGGTCCTGTTCGGCATCGACGCGGACTGCGCACGGCAGGCATCACGGCTGCTCTGGCTCGATCACAGCGAGCCGCTCGCATACAGCGTCGGCGGGCCCGGGCTCGGATTGGTGGTGGCGACAACCGGACTGCGCAGGCTCCCGGCGCGGCAGGTGGCCGCCGTACTGTGCCACGAACGCGCGCACCTGCGCGGCCGGCACCACCTGTTGGTCGCCTCAGCACAGGCGTTGGCCGCGGCGCTCCCGCACGTACCGCTGTTTCGCCACGCGCCCGCGGCGATGCGGCTGCTCGTGGAGTTCTCCGCGGACGCGGCGGCGGTACGGATCTTTGGGCGGCACGCGGTCCGGGCCGCGCTCCTCGCCGTGAACGGCGCGGCCGGACCAGACCATGCGCTGGCGATGGCCGACGGCGACGTGACCTCTCGCCTTGAGCGGATCAGCCACGCTGGTCCACATTCCGGTGCGGTGCGGCGAGCGTTCACCCGCGGGGCTGCTGCGCTTGCCATGGTTGCCTTGCCGGCGGTCGCAGGTCTTGGGACGCTGTTGCTCGCGCTGGCGATGTTCTGCCCGGACGGCTGAGCCCGCGATTCGGCCCACCGGAGCTGATCTTTTACGACGTCGGCGGGGAACCAGGTTTGTGCCGGATCCGTCCAACGGACATGTCTGGCCTGTTCCGGATCACGGCGGTGGCCGTGGTCGCCGCCGGCTTCGTCACTGCGGCCGTGAACCCGGCCGCAGCGTCATGTCGCGAGACCCCGGTCACGTCCCAACATGCGTTCACTGGCACGGTGGTCTCGGTCGACTCGCGGGACCGCGTCGCCCACGTCACGACCGATGACGGCCGGACCGTCATCGTCCGCGGCACACCCGCCGACCG
>JAEHDK010000581.1 GCA_016880465.1 Micromonosporaceae bacterium | reverse complement strand
GCTCGAGGGCAGCGTCGCGCCCGGGGAGCTGGTCGTCGCCGGCTCCGCGGAGTCCGCCGTACCACAGGCCCGGGCCGCGGTCGCGGTGGCGGCCATCGGCCGGTTGGCGCCGGGTACCCGCAGCGCCGCGCTACCCCGCCGGCGCGACGCGACGTTCGTCGTACATGTCGGCCCGCTGCCGGTACCCGCCGCCCTGCACGCGCTCAGCCACCGGCGGCTCGCCCACCTCCCGGTCACGGTGCGCGACGGTGCGGCACTGGTCGGCCCCCTCGTGACCGCGGGCGGCGCACCGTGCCTCAACTGCGTCGACCTGCACCGGCGGGACCGCGACCCGGCCTGGCCGGTCCTGGTCACCCAGCTGGGCGGCCTGCCGGAGTCCTGCGCCGCCACGACCGCGCTGGCCGCGACCGGGTACGCGGCCGCCGAGGTCCTGCGGCACGTCGACGGCGGTACCCCGCAGACGCTCGGCGCCACGGTGGAGATCGCCGGCCCGGGCGAGGTACGGCGGCGTACCTGGGTGCCCCACCCCGACTGCGACTGCGCGCGGCGGCGCGCCCGGCGTACCTGGCACCGGACGGTCGGGCAGCACTCGTAACGCGGCACGCCCGCCGGACCGGATGCCGGGTAGGTAAGAATCGTCTGGTGACCGACATTCCGCGCCGGGCCGTCACCCGTACCGCCAAGCTCGCCGGGCTACCCCTCGGCTTCGCCGGGCGGGCGGCACTCGGGCTCGGCAAGCGGATGACCGGCATCGCCTCCGAGGTCATCTCCGCGGAGCTCCAGCAGCGTACGGCCGAACAGCTCTTCAAGGTCCTGGGCCAGCTCAAGGGCGGCGCGATGAAGTTCGGGCAGGCGCTGAGCGTGTTCGAGGCCGCGCTGCCGGAGGAGCTGGCCGGCCCGTACCGGCAGGCGCTCACCCGGCTGCAGGAGGCCGCGCCGCCCATGCCGGTCGCGAGCGTCCACAAGGTCATGACCGAGCAACTGGGTACGAACTGGCGGCAGCGGTTCGTCGAGTTCGACGACCAGCCGGCCGCGGCCGCGAGCATCGGCCAGGTGCACAAGGCGATCTGGAAGGTACGTGGCCGGCGCGCCGGCCGGGTGGTCGCGGTGAAGGTGCAGTACCCGGGCGCCGGTGACGCGCTGCTCAGCGATCTCGGCCAGCTCGCCCGGCTGGCCGGACTCTTCAAGATCATTCAACCCGGCCTCGACGTGAAGCCGCTGATCTCGGAGCTGCGCGAGCGGATCACCGAGGAGCTGGACTACGAGCTCGAAGCCCGGGCACAGCAAGCATTCGCGGCCGCGTACGCGGGCGACGCCGAGATCTACGTACCGCCGGTCGTGGCCTCGTCCCCCCAGGTCCTGGTGACCGAGTGGATCGACGGCACACCACTGTCCACGGTGATCGCCGGCGGTACGGGCGACGAGCGCGACCACGCCGGCGCGCTGATGGCCACGCTGCACTTCTCGGCGCCCGAGCGGGCCCGGATGCTGCACGCCGACCCGCACCCGGGCAACTTCCGGATCCTGCCGGACGGCCGGCTCGGCGTGATCGACTTCGGGGCGGTGGCGCGCATGCCGGACGGCCACCCCGAGCCGATCGGCCGGCTGAGCCGGCTCGCGCTCGAGGGCGACGCGGAGGGCGTCCTCGCCGGCCTGCGGCACGAGGGCTTCGTCAAGCCGGACATCGAGGTGGACGCCGAGGAGATCCTCGACTTCCTGCGGCCCATCCTCGAACCGGTCCGCGAGCCCGAGTTCCGGTTCAGCCGGGCCTGGCTGCGTACCGAGGCCGCCCGGGTGGCCAACCCGCGCAGCCCGGCGTACCTCCTCGGGCGGAACCTGAACCTGCCACCCGGCTACCTGCTGATCCACCGGGTGACGCTGGGTTCCATCGGGGTGCTGTGCCAGCTGGAGGCCAAGGCGCCCTACCGGGCGATCCTGGAGCGCTGGCTACCCGGCTTCGCCGACCCGGCGGCCCTGCCCCCGGTTCCGCCACCGGCCGCCGAGCACTGACCTCGGCCGTCCCCGCCGATCGCGGCCGCCCACGCCGCGGGCATAGCCGATGTGCGGCGGCGCCCGCCCCGACCGCGGGGCGGGCGCCGGCGTCGGTTTGGCTACCAGGCGCGCAGGTGCTGGTCCTGCAGGCGCAGGGACCGCATCGCGATGCGCCGGGCGGGCCGCCTGGGCCCAGGTCGGTGCGCCTCAGAACTTGCGATCTGAGGCGCGCGCATTCGGGCGCGGGCCATCGCTTCATTGATGAGATGCATGGCAGAACTCCTTGGTCGGGTCATCGATAGGGTTACCTGGCTGGGTACCGGCCGGGTCGGCGGTGCGTACCGCCGGAGATTGGGTGGCTTGCGAACGTTGCTCATGTCAGGCCGCCAGTCGGATCGTCCCGGCGGCGAGCGCCGAGACCTTGGCGGCCAGCTCGACCCGCAGCGCGGCGTCCCGGGCAGCTTCACCCTTGCGCGGGCGCCCGCGCGGCCGCTTGCGCGGCACGACGGCACCCCGCTCGAAGATCTCGCCGCCCCAGACGCCCCACGGCTCCGCGCGCTCGACCGCGCCGGCGAGGCACTCGACGCGTACGGGGCAGTCCCCGCACAGCGACTTGGCCAACTCCAGCTCGGCGGGCGCGTCCGAGAACCACAGGTCGGGGTCGAACTTCCGGCAAGGCAGGTCCGCACTCAACTCGACGCCGTCGAGTGGTGCCAACGCCAGACTCATCTCCCGGTCACCTCTCTTTCGCTTCGATCTTGTGGATCAACATCCCTGGGGTACGTAGGGTGGAAATAACTGAGGCCGCGGATCCCGGTTTGCGGGTTCCGCGGCCTCAAGGTGAGCCGGAGGGTCTGTTAGACCGGCCTGCCTCGAGGTGGAACGCCGCTGACACCGTCCATCTGGACCTTCTGGATGCCCGTGAACCCAGTGATCCCCTGGTAACGGAGATCAGTGGCCGCTGGGCTGCCGCCGGTGCCGACGGTCCGGACAGCCGGCTGGCCCACGACGAGCGCGTGGGCTACGGGCACGGCGGAACGGACCTTGACTCCGGCAACCTGTGGCAAGGCAGCACGGAGCGCGGACGGCCGCTCGATGATGTTGATCTCCACGGTCGTCACCTCCGATCTGCTCCTCGACACCGTGTCGATTGGTTCCCCTCGGCGAGTCGCGGGCGAACGGACTCGCTAAAGGTGTGCTGGCAGGCTATGTCGGCCGTCCCGGCGAGGGCAACCGAATTTACTGACCCGTTGCCAAACTTGTCGGCACCCCGACATCGTCGACCCGCGCGCCACCGACCAGCGCGATCACCGCAGCACCGTAGAGGTCGAGTTTGCGCGGCCCGATCCCGGCGATCGCGATCAGCTCCTCGGGCCGGACCGGGCGCCGCTCGGCCAGTGCGGTCAGGGTGGCATCGGTGAACACGACGTACGCCGGGACCCGCTGCGCACCGGCCGCGCGGCTGCGCCACTCCCGCAGCCGCTCGTACAGCTCCTCGGCCAGGTCGGACGGGCAGCCCGCGCACCGGCCGAGCTTGCGGTCCGCGCCGGCGAGCAAGGTCGCGCCGCACACCCGACACGCCACGAGGACGGTACGGCGGCGCGCGCCGTCGG
>JAEHDK010000060.1 GCA_016880465.1 Micromonosporaceae bacterium | reverse complement strand
GCCCGGCGCGCTGCCCTTCGCCCTGCAGAAGCGGGTGGCCCTGGCGCGGGCGCTGGCCGCCGAACCGCGCTTCCTGCTGCTCGACGAGCCGGCCGGTGGCCTGGCGGCGGAGGAGATCACCGCGCTTGGCGACCTGATCCGCCGCCTGCCGGCCCGGCTCGACGGCAACGGCGCGGTCCTGCTTGTCGAGCACCACATGGACCTCGTGATGTCGGTCTGCGACGAGATCGTCGTACTCGACTTCGGTCGCGTCATCGCCGCGGGCACACCCGACGAGGTGCGCGACAACCCGGCGGTCGCCGAGGCCTACCTCGGCGCCGAGGCAGAGGCCGCCTCATGACGGCCATGCTCGAGGTCGAGGGGGTGGTCGCCGGCTACGGCGGCGCACCGGTCCTGCACGACGTGACGCTGAGTGTCCCGCGCGGGGCCATCACCGCCGTCCTCGGCGCCAACGGGGCCGGGAAGACCACGCTGCTGCGTACCCTGTCGGGTCTGCTGAGGCCCCGTGCGGGGCGGATCGTGTTCGACGGCGCCGACCTGCACGGCGTCCCGGTGGAGCGGCTCGTCCAGCGCGGCCTGGCCCACGTGCCGGAGGGCCGGGGCGTCGTCACCGAGCTGACCGTCGACGAGAACCTGCGGCTGGGTGGCCTGTGGCGCCGGGACCGGGCGGCCGCGGCCCAGGCGTTGGCGGAGGTGTACGAGCTGTTCCCGCCGCTCGCCCAGCGCCGCCGGCACGCCGGACACCAGCTCTCCGGCGGCGAGCGGCAGATGCTGGCGCTCGGCCGCGCGCTGGTCGCCTCGCCCGCGCTGCTGCTGCTCGACGAGCCGTCGCTCGGCCTCGCGCCCAAGGTGACCGCGCAGATCATGGCGCTGCTCGCCCAACTCCGCGACCGTACCGGGCTCACCGTACTGCTCGTGGAGCAGAACGTACGCAGTGCGCTGTCGGTGGCCGACCGCGGCATCGTCATGTCACTGGGTCGGGTCGTCGTCGCGACCGAGTCCGTCGCGCTGCGCGCCGACGAGGACCTGCGCCACGCCTACCTCGGCTTCTAGAAAGGAGATGCGCCGCTTGGACCGGTTTGTGTTCCTGACCCTGGACGGCCTGTCCAAGGGGGCGGTGTACGCGGCCTTCGCGCTCGCCCTGGTGCTGATCTGGCGCAGCACCCGCATCGTGAACTTCGCCCAGGGCGCGCTGGCGGTCGTCACGGCCTACGTCGCGTACAGCGTCACCGCGGCGACCACGTACTGGCTGGGCTTCGCGGTCGCGATCGCGGCCGGGCTGGTGCTCGGTGCCGTGGTGGAGCGAGGCGTGATGCGCTTCGTCGAGCAGGCGCCGCCGCTGAACGCGGTGACGGTCGGGCTCGGGTTGGTGCTGCTGATCCAGGGCGCGCTGGGGATGATCTACGGCAACGACTTCCGGTTCTTCCCGGCCCCGGTCAGCCGGCACGCGCTCGACATCGGCAGCCTGCCCCTGCTCTCGCCGTACGACATCGTCGTCTTCGCCTCGGTCCTGCTCGTGATGGCCCTGCTCGCCGTGCTGTTCACCCGCACGCGGGTCGGCCTGCGGATGCGCGCCGCGGCGTTCGCGCCGGAGGTGTCCCGGCTGCTCGGGGTCCGGGTCGGCCGGATGCTCACGCTCGGCTGGGCGTTGTCCGCGGCGGTCGGCGCGCTGGCCGGCATGCTGGTCATCCCGACCGGGCTCGGGCTGCATCCCACCGCGATGGACCTGGTCTTCGTCACCTCGTTCACCGCCGCCGTGGTCGGCGGGTTCGACAGTCCGGTGGGCGCCGTGGTCGGCGGCGTCGCGGTCGGCCTGGTGCTCTCGTACGTCACCGGCTACTTCGGGGCCGACCTGACCCCGATCGCGGTTCTGGTCCTGCTCCTGGCCGTGCTGCTCGTCCGGCCGGCCGGGCTGTTCGCCGGGACGAAGGCGAGGCACGTATGACGTCGCCCGTGGCCACCCTCGCGCAGCGCGCGGCCGCCGACGTCCCGCCACCCCGGCGGCGGGGCTCCACGCTGCTGCGCCATCTCGCCATCGCCGCCGGCGCGGGGGTGATCCTGTACTTCGTCACGTACCAGCTCGACCCGTTCCGCAACTACCAGCTCGCGACGGCGGCGGCGTACCTGTGTGCCACCGCCGGGTTGACCGTCCTGGTAGGACTGAGCGGCCAACTGTCGCTGGGCCACGGCGCGCTGATGGCCACGGGCGCGTACACGGTTGCCTTGGTGCAGAACAAGTTCAGCGACAGTGGTACGACCGGGTCGTGGACGCTGGTGGTCTCGCTGGCGCTGGGCATCGCCACCGCGACGGCGGTGGGCGCGGTGGTCGGGCTGGCGGCGGCCCGGCTGCGCGGGCCGTACCTGGCCGGCGTCACGCTCGCGGTCGCGATCACGGTCCCCGCGATCACCACCACGTTGGACGAGATCTTCAACGGCGACCAGGGGTTGTCCGTCTACGTCGAGCCGCCACCGCTCGCGCTCGGGGCGACCTTCCCGAACGAGCGGTGGCAGGCCTGGCTGGCGCTGGTAGCGGCGCTGCTCACCATGCTGCTGCTGGCGAACCTGGTGCGCAGCCGGTTCGGCCGGTCGTTCCGCGCGATACGCGACGACGAGGTCGCCGCCGCGCTGGCCGGGATCCACGTGGCGCGTACCCAGGTGCTGGCATTCGTGGTGAGCGCCGCGTGCGCGGGACTGAGCGGCGGCATGTTCGCCGTCCTCGCGTTGAGCGTGTCACCGAGCGCGTTCGCGCTGACCCTCTCGCTGTTCCTGTTGCTGGCCATCGTGATCGGCGGCCTCGGCAGCCTGGCGGGCGCGGTGTGGGGGGCAGCGCTGCTCGTCGTACTCCCCGATCTGACCGAGTCATTGACCGACCGGCTGACCCTCTCGCCCGCGGCGGAGCAGCGGCTGGCCGGCAACCTGCCCCTGGCGATCTTCGGGCTCACCCTGGTCGTCGTGATGATCGCGGCACCCGGCGGTCTCCAGGGGTTGGTACGGCGTGGCGCCCGCTGGTGGCGAGCCGCACCGGACGCCCGCCGAGCCGCGGACTGAACCACCACGGATCCCCAACCGGAGAAAGGTCGGTGCTGAGATGCAGCACATCGCACGACGTGGGTTGGCGATCGTCGCCGCCCTCGCGCTCGCGGTCTCGACCGCAGCTTGTAGTAATGACGGGGGTGGGTCCCCCGCCAAGGTCGACGTGCCCGGAGTCACCGACACGGAGATCCTGTTCGGCACGCACCAGCCGCTCACCGGCCCGGCCGCACCCGGGTACTCGAAGATCGCCAAGGCGACCGAGGCGTACTTCAACTACGTGAACGCGGCGGGCGGCGTCTACGGGCGCAAGCTCAAGTACAAGATCGTGGACGACGGGTACAACCCGGCCAACACCCAGACCGTGGTACGCCAGCTGGTCCTCGACGACAAGGTGTTCGCGATCCTCAACGGCCTGGGTACCCCCACCCACACCGGCGTGCTCGACTTCCTGAAGACCAACCGGGTGCCGGACCTGTTCGTCGCGTCCGGCAGCCGCAGCTGGAACCAGCCCGACAAGTACCCGTACACGTTCGGCTGGCAGACCGACTACACGGTCGAAGGCAAGATCATGGCCACCTACATCAAGAACGAGCAGGCCGGCAAGAAGGTCTGCCACCTCGGCCAGAACGACGACTTCGGCAGGGACCACCTGGCCGGCGTGCAGAAGATACTCGGCGCCTCCGGGCTGGCCGCCACGGACACCTACGTACCGACGACCCCGGACGTGACCTCGCAGCTGGGCAAGTTCAAGGCTGCGGGCTGCGAGGTCGTGGTGCTGGCGACGGTGCCCGGCTTCACCGCACTGGTCCTCGGTACGGCGGCGCGCATGCCGTACCGGCCGCAGTTCGTGGTGTCCAGCGTCGGCGGCGACTACCTGACGCTCGCCGGCCGGCTGGGTGCCCAGGGCACCCCGCTGCTGGAGGGGCTCATCGGCGCCGGCTACCTGCCGGCCGTCAGCGACACGAGCAACCCGTGGATCCAGCTGTTCCGCAAGGTCAACGACCAGTACAACGCGGGCGCCGAGTTCGACGGCAACATCCTGTACGGCATGTCGGTGGGCTACACGCTCGTCCAGGCGCTGCAGGCGGCCGGGAAGAACCTGACCCGCGACGGCATCGTGCAGGCGATCGAGAAGGGCGGCTTCAAGGGACCGGGCACCACGCCGTTCCGGTACTCGAAGTCCGTGCACGCCGGCTACTCGGGCGTGCAGATGGCCCGTACGACCGGCGGTAAGCAGAACTACTTCGGCAAGATCTACACGACCGACGACGGTGACGGCGAGGTGAAGGAGTTCTCCGAGCCGGCCACCACGCCACCGGCGAGCGGTCTCCCGGGCGCCTGAGTCCACTGTGGATGGCTTGGTGGGCCGGCGCACGCCGGCCCACCACAGCCGTCAGGGACGAGGGGATCTGGCTGATGAGCGAACAGACGGCGGGTAACGGCACACGGCGCCGGCGGGAGATCCTGCGTGCGGCCGCGGCTCTGTTCGAGACGGTGGGCTACGACGCGACCCGGGTCGCCGACATCGCCGTCAAAGCCGGCGTCGCCAAGGGCCTGGTCTTCTGGTATTTCGAGTCCAAACAGGAGCTGCTCCACCAGCTTGCCGCCACCGTGGAGGATGGGCTGCTCAGCCTGATCCGGACCGCGGTGCAGGGCGTGGCGCAGCCGCTGGAGCGGCTCTACGTCGCCACACTGGTCGCCACCCACTACGTCGACGACAACTACTACCTTTACGGTGCGATCAACGTGGCGTCGCGGGGGCGGGTGGACTCGCCGTACCGGGCCGCGTTCGGCGTACACATCGCCTACGCGTCCGAGGCCGTGCAGCGCTGGCAGGACACCGGCGCCGCGCGCCGGGACGACACGCCCGAACAGCTGGCGTACGCACTCGCCGCGATCGTCAACGAGCTGGTCCGGCTCCGGCGCAACGGGGTGATCAACCAGTCGACCGCGCAGACTGCGGCGCTGGCGGCCCGGTTCGCCGTCTACGGGGTCGCCGCCGACACGGCTGGGGCACGGACGGCGGT
>JAEHDK010000059.1 GCA_016880465.1 Micromonosporaceae bacterium | reverse complement strand
GGTCCATGCGTTCGATCACGGTCACGATGTGGGTCACCCTCGACGGCGTCGTGCAGGGCCTCGGCCGCCCGGACGAGGACACCCGCGGCGGCTTCACGCACGGCGGCTGGGGCCAGCGGTACAACGACGGGGTGATGGGCCGCGAGATGGCCAAGGCCATGGCCAAGCCGGGGGACATGCTGTTCGGCCGCCGCACCTGGCAGGACTTCATCACGGCATGGGGACGCTTGACCGACGGCAACCCGGTTACCACGCACATGAACGCGGCTACCAAATACGTCGCCTCGAGCAGGCCGTAGCCCAGGACCCGGGCCGAGGTCGCCGTCGACGTGTACCCGCCGTCATGGCGGCCGATCCTAACAGTCGAGGTCAGCCGGTCGAGGGGTCGGTGGCGCGCCACCCGGCCGCATTCGCCCATGCATCGAACTGGGATTCCGCGGTGGAGACCGCGCCGTCAGCCAAGAACGGGGCACCTGCCAGACACGGGCACACCAGGGCGGTCAGTGGTACGGCGACGACCGCACCCGCATCCCGGCCGTCAGCGGGCCGACCCTCTCCGGCCAGCGACGCGCCGTTCACCATGCCACGCCAACCCCGAACAGTCACCGTTGTCCGGCTGGCACAGTGCCGCATCGCTCGTCGAGCCCGCGCCGATGGCGTCCAGCGGCTCGCCGGCACCTGGGAGTTCGCCCGCGAATACTACATGGACCACGCAAGCGTGACTCGCACCCCGTGACGGCTGCCGCAGTGCGGCCCGGCCGCACTATCCACTATGGATCGCGGTACGGCGCACCGATGTGCGCCGTACCGCTCTGCCGGGTGCTCCGCGGGTGGAGCCGGACGAGTTCGACCCGGTCGAGGCCCACTCCGCCGACTCCAGCGTCTGCTTGTAGGACCGGACCGCTTTGTCGTCCGAGCGGCGCGGTCGAGGATGCCTGGCTCCGCATCTGTTCGGCCTGCTTGTGCGGCTCGTTATCCGGCACATCTACCCCCTCGGCCGTTGAGTACCGGAGCCGCTTCCGCGCACACGGGCCCGGCGGCTGGTGCGACTGGGAGCCGCCGTCGGCGGCAGTGGGAGGCCGCCGACCACGGCCGTGCCACCTGGTGGTCCCATTGACCGGCGCTCCATCGAACCTTCACAATTAGATCGGGTTCTTTCCAATGCCGACACTGCGACAGGGATGACACCATGTTCGCTAACGGAAACCGCCTCTCCCTCCGCTTGCTTGCCCGCTTCGCAGTGCTGACGATGGGCGCGAGCTTGATCGCAGTTACTCCCGTGGGTACGCCATCGGCCCTGGCCGCTGCCGGGTGCACCTCCGCGGCGGACTGCCTGTCGAAGCTGACACTCAGCGAGAAGGCCGGCCAGATGACCCAGGTCGCCAACAGCTACATCCGGAACAAGAACGACATCACCACGTACGGCCTCGGCTCGGTCCTCAGCGGCGGTGGTGGCGGCCCGAACGGTGCCGGCGGGACGGCTAGCCAATGGGCCGACATGGTCGACGACTTCCAGAGCTATGCGCTCAGCAGCAGGCTCGGGATTCCGCTCATCTATGGCGTCGACGCGGTACACGGGCACAACAATGTGCAGGCGGCCACGCTCTTCCCGCACCACATCGGCATGGGCGCGACCCGCAACGCCACGCTGGTCCAACAGACCGAGGACGTAACGCGGCAGGAGGTGCTCGGTACCGGAATCCATTGGACCTTCGGGCCCTGCGTCTGCGTGCCGCGCGACGATCGCTGGGGCCGCACGTACGAGGGCTACGGCGAGGACCCGTCGATCGTCTCACCGCTCGGCCAGGCCGCGGTACGCGGCTTCCAGGGTCCGTCGCTCGGCACAGACTCGGTGCTCGCCACCGCCAAGCACTACATCGGTGACGGCGGGACCAGGTTCGGTACCGGCGGCAGCGGCTACCTCATCGACCAGGGTGACGCCCAGCTCACCGAGACCGAACTGCGCGCCGTTCACCTGCAGCCCTACCAGAGCGCGATATCTGCCGGCGTCGGCTCAGTCATGGTCTCCTACAGCAGCTGGAACGGCACGAAGCTGCACGGCGACAGCTATCTGATCAACACTGTACTGAAGGGTGAACTTGCCTTCAGCGGCTTCGTCGTCAGTGACTGGGGCGGCATCAGACAACTGCCCGATGCGACCTACGCCGATCAGGTCGCGCACGCCGTCAACGCCGGCATCGACATGATCATGGTGCCCGACGACTATGTCGGCACCATCAATGCCATCGTCAACGGCGTCAACACCGGCAAGATCCCCCAGGCGCGAGTTGACGACGCGGTCACTCGCATCCTGACCGCGAAGTTCGCACTCGACCTGTTCAACCACCCGTTCACCGATCGGACCTACACGGCACAGGTTGGCTCGGCTGCTCACCGCGCCGTCGCCCGGCAGGCGGTACGCGAGTCGCTCGTGCTGCTGAAGAACAACGGGGTGCTGCCGCTGACCAGGATCGGGACGTACCACATCGTGGTTGGCGGGAAGTCGGCCGACAACCTCGGTTACCAGCTCGGCGGCTGGTCCATCAGCTGGCAGGGCGGCGGCGGCGCGACGACCACCGGCACGACGTTCTGGCAGGCGCTGCAACAGGCGACTGCGGGCACGAACATCACCGTCCAGAACGTCGGTACCAAGACGAAGAGCCGGTACTCGGGTGACATCGGCATCTGGGTCGGTGGCGAGACGCCATACGCCGAGGGCAGGGGTGACTCGTCGACACTCGCCTTCGGCAACGACAACTCCACCCAGTTGAGCGACATCTGCGCCCGCGTAACGACGTGCATCGCGATCCTCTACTCCGGCCGACCGGTGATCATCACCGATCAGCTACCCAAGGCCAACGCGTTCGTGGCGGCGTGGCTGCCCGGCACCGAAGGCGCCGGCATTACCGACGTCCTCTTCGGCGGCGGCTTCGCCGGCAAGCTACCGGTCAGCTGGCCAACGGCGGTCACCAACGAGCCGATCAACAGCGGTGACGGCAAGACCGCCCTCTTCCCGCTCGGATATGGACTCACCCCGTACTGAGAAGTGACCGGTCTGCGTCGTCCTCCTCCGCAGACAACGGCGCCGCGTCACTACGCGACCGGCCTGTCCGGAGAGCCTCTCACCTTGACGGATTCCTTGGTGCAGTGTCCTGCCGTCATCGGTCGTCGGATCGCAGGAGGCGCAAGCAGAACGAGGAGCGGTGGTCGCGGCCGGATCAGATGATGTCGACAGGGCGAAGTTTGGCCGTGCCGCCGCTGATGCCGACCTGCAGCCCGAACCGCAGGTCGGCCAGGCCGCAGCAGTCTATCGGCTGATGAGGTCGTGTCGGGGCGCGGCCAGCCACGAGATGCATGATGTCTGGGGTGTGGCGCCTCGCCGGGTACCGAGCAGCACCCGGCGAGGCGTACCACCCGAAATCCGGGTGCCACGGTCGGCGCTCCTGGCTAGGCTCGCCGGCAAGCGACGAGACGCGAAGGAGATCGACTCATGAGGACACTCGGCACCTTCCCGCGCTGAACGCCGGTGCCGATGCGGAGCTCGTGTTCGGGCCCTTCCTCTGACGATCCCAATCCTGCATGCCTGGAGGGCATTCGTGTTTCGTCTCCTCTTCCGTCTCCTCGAGAATACGGTCGATCCTTTCGATACCCCCGAGGTGGGTACGCCGCCGGGAGGCGTCTGGTCGTTTCTGGTCCGTGAGTTCCGGCCGCTGCGCATCGTCGTGGCAGCCAGCCTCGCGTTCACCGTCGTGAGCGCCGGCATCGAGGTCTGGCTGATCGGGTACTCCGGTCGGCTGGTCGACACGCTCGCCGCGACCTCCCCCGCGAGGCTCTGGGAAACCCACGGCGTCGAACTGCTCGCCATCGCGGCCCTGGTCCTCGTCGTCCGGCCACTGGTCCACCTGCTGAGCGAGGGCCTGGACGACATCGCCTTCCGGCCCAACGCGCAGACTCTCGCGCTCTGGCGGGCGCATCGGTACGTCTCGCGGCAGTCGATCGGGTGGTTCCGGAACGACCTCGCCGGCAGGATCGCCACCTGGGTCCGCGACGGTGGCGCCGCGGCCAGCACATCGGCGTACAACGTGATACACACGCTCGCGTTCGTCGTCGCCTACATCGTGGGCTCGGTCTGGCTGCTGGCCTCGATTGACCCGCGCATGGTGTTGCCGCTCGGAGTCTGGATCGCCCTGTACGCCGGCCTGATGGTGTACGTCGTGCCGCGCTATCGCCGCGCCTCCGAACGGTTGCAGGACGCGAACTCGGCGCTTACCGGAATGTTGGTCGACTCGTACGTCAACATCGATACGCTCGCGCTGTTCGCCAACCGGGCCGAGGAGGACCGGGAAAGCCGACGGGTCTTCGCCGCGGCGCGCCAGGCGCACTTGGGCGTCCAACGCGTCGAAGTGACGATGAACGTCGGGGTGATGGCCCTTGGCGGAGTGCTGATGGTCGGGCTGATCGGCTACGGCGTCGCGCTGTGGCACGCCGGTGCGGCGCCGCTCGGCCTGATCGCGGCCGCGCTGGCCCTGAGCTTCCGCATCAGCTCGATGGCCGAGTGGCTGCTCGACGGGGTCTCGTCGCTGTTCGGTTCGGTGGGCGCGCTCCGGCGGGCGCTGCGCACGATCGCGCAGCCGTTGGTCATCGCCGATCGCCCCGGCGCCGACGCCCTCGTCGTACGCGGCGGTCGGATCCGGCTCACCGAAGTCATGCACCACTACGGCAAGGGCGAGGGCGGCCTCGACAGAGTCTCGCTCGACGTCGCGGCCGGCGAGAAGGTCGGCCTGGTCGGGCGGTCCGGCGCGGGCAAGTCGACGTTGGTCAACCTGGTGCTCCGGTTCTTCGAGCCGGAGGCGGGGACGATCGAGATCGACGGCCAGGACATCGCCACCGTGACCCAAGAGAGCCTGCGCCGGCAGATCGCGATGGTGACCCAGGAGGCGATGCTCCTGCACCGCTCTGTCCGCGACAACATCGCATACGGCAGTCGGGCCTTCGAGGACGCGACCAACCCGACGAGTCCGATCACCGATGCCGCGATCGAGGCGGCGGCACGCAAGGCCGCGGCCGACGGGTTCATCTCCGTACTCCGAGACCTGGACGGTCGCAGCGGCTACGACGCCCACGTCGGTGAGCGCGGCGTCACGCTCTCCGGCGGCCAGCGGCAGCGGGTCGCGCTCGCCCGGGCGATCTACAAGGACGCGCCCATTCTCGTTCTGGACGAGGCCACCTCGGCGTTGGACTCAGCGGTCGAGGCGGCGATCCAGGACACGCTCGACCAGGTGATGGAGGGTCGGACGGTCATCGCGATCGCGCACCGGCTCTCGACGATCGCGCGGATGGACCGGATCGTCGTCCTCGACGCGGGACGGATCGTCCAGGAGGGTACGCACGCGGCCCTGCTCGCCCGTGGCGGTCTCTACGCCGCGCTGTGGGCCCGGCAGTCCGGTGGCTTCCTCGGTGTCGAGGCGGACGGCGCGGAGCATGACGACGTGCCGCTCCGTTCCCACGCCGGTCGTTGATCCTCGACTGAGGCCAGCTACTGGTGACCGTTGGACGCCCACCGCCCGGGTCGGGCTGGGTGTACCGGCGTGGCGTGGCCAGTGCGAGCAGGACACGGGGCGAGCCCGGTATGCCGCCGAGCCCCGGCCTGGTGGCGGCGAGGACCAGCCGGCGTACGCGCTGCGGCGCCTGGTGTGCGAGCTGCTGGGCAAGCAGCCGAGCCGCAGGCAGTACAGCTGATGCGACCCGGTGAACGCCGGATGAGCTAGCGACCGATCCGCTCGTCGATCGCGACCAGCTCGGCGAAGACGGCCGGCGTCGGCAGGATGCGTAGCGCCTCGTCGATCTCACGCACCGCCCATGCCCTGTGCCGATCCTCCGTCGCCGGATCCAGTGCGATGTCGACCTGGCGGTTCAGAAAGTTGAGGCGGGCCGCGACGGCGAACCCGAACGTGTCGGTGCCGGTCAGCCTGCCGGAGCCCCCGGCAGCGCGGTACGCGGCGAGCATCGCGCACACCGCGCCAGTTGCGAGCGTGTCGTTGTCGTAGAACCAGTCGAGGACGACTTTGGCGAGCTCACGACTCAGCTCTGCCGGGCCGAGGTTGTCCCAGTCGACGACGGCCAACTCCCCCTCGCCGGTAACCAGTACGTTCTCCGGATGCAGGTCGCGGTGACAGGTGAACATCGCGGCCGAGTCCGCCGAATTCGCCAACGCCGTGATGGCCTCGATAAGGCTTACCCGAGCGGCCAACACCGGCGCCCATCCGGCACCAGCGGCGGACGCCGCCTCGGCGAGAGCCGACCACACCGACGCCACAGGCGGCTTGTCGAACCAGTCGTCGGGCGGCGAGCCGTCCGGTTCGCAATGGCACGGGAGTGCGCACCGGTGCAGCCGGCCAAGCAGGTCGCCCAGACGAGTCGGCAGGTCCGGCGCAGTCAGATCGGCCGGCCCGGCGTCCAGCCAGTCGTAGAGCCGCAGCCATCCGCCGCCATCCGGCATCGGCACCACGAGGCGACCATCCGCGGTGGGATGGCTCGCCGGCAACCGCACACCTGCCCCGGCCGCCCGCCGGGTGAATTCCCGCTCAGCCGCGAGCAGCAATGGATCAGGCGCGCCCACGCGAAAGATCTCCTTCACCGCGTACCGCCGCGACCCGACCTCCAACCGGAAGACCTGGCCCAGCGCGCCGCGACCGCCGGGCGAGAGCGACGCGGGTGCCGTCGCGTCGAGCGCGAACGCGGCCCGTACGTACGCAATCAGATCAGCCACCGCGTCAGACTAGCCAAGCAACCACCGACCAGCTCGAGCCGCACTGGAAGACCGCGTGCTAATGCTGCCCAGGTGGTCGAGGACCATCCGCCCCCCAGTGCTGTCGACCGGCACTGACCTGGCCGGGCCGGCCGTGCGATGAGTCCGCGGCGTGCCCGTTTCCGCGCCATCTGGCACGGTGCCCAGCAGGCTTCGACGGTGAGGTTCTCAGCGGCCGGTACTCGGCTCCGGCGACGGCGCGGGGATGCGGGTGTACCCGGCCGACCCGGTACCTTTCGGCGTTCACCCAGAAGTCGTCGGAGCCGGCGTCACCCTCCACGGAAACGCGGACGTGTCCCCCAGGTCTCGGTCATCGGCTTCGGAGGCGTCTCGACGATGGTCTTGCGATGATCTGAACCGCTGGTCGGGTCGAGCCACACCTCGTGGTGGAAGGTGACAACCGGTGCGTTGAACCGCACGACGACGCACTCAGTCATGTCCGCGGTCTCCGCCATCGCAGCATCCACGTGCGCAGCCACGGTCAGCGTGGTTGCGGGCCGGCCATCCGGCGCCGTGTTGGTCGTGGCCGGGCCGGCGACCACCCGCCGCCGGGCCTTGTGCAGGATGTCGTTGGTCAACCGGATCCCGTCGGCGTACTGACGCATAGCCTCGGTCAACTGTGCTTCCACCGCGACGAGACAACCGTCGCCCTCCCGTGACGGTGTCCGGGCGTCGGTGGAGCCCGCCGTCGTTGTACCAGGCGATGGTCGCAGCGCGCGACGGTCGACTCGGCCGGCCCGAACCTCGCGGCTGGCTTGCCGGGCGGGACAAGCTCGGCTGAACACCCTCAGTGCAGCCGTCCCGTGCCGCCTTACGTGGTCCGGACCGGCAGATGCCGGCCCAGCGAGGCCCTCTCAGATCTGGTCTGCCCACCACGCGCTCCGATCGCGTCCGCAATACGCTGGGCGTCGCGACCGACGCCGTGGATCATGCCGGACGACATCGCGTGCAGGAAGTGCAGACCCACGAAGTACAGGCCGGGCGCGCTGGGCACGAGTCCGCTCCGGTGGCGCGGCTCGTGTCCGTCGAGAACGGGAAGACGGATCCAGGAGAATCCCGGATTGAACCCGGTGCACCAGATGACGTTGGATACCTGCAGGGTCCGGCCGTCGGCCAGCAACGGCAACCCGTCGCGTGCGCCGACGACGCGGGCGACGCGCTCGATCCCGGCCGCGGTGAGATCCTTAGGTTTGACGCGAATGAGTGGTCCGCCAGCGGTGAGCACCTTGGGGCGAACCCTGCGGCCTATCGGCGAGGTCACGGTAAGTACGCGGTGGAACATCCCCCGCAGCACAGCGCGACCAAGAATCACCCGGCTCGCCCGCCCCTCGATACGAAACGGGATGTGGCCGGTGTCGCGGCCAGACAGGCAGACAGGATGAGCGCGAACTAGTTCCATACCGAGCTCGGCGCCGGAGTTGCCGGCACCGACGATCAATACGCTGCCAGGCTTGAGCTGTGCGGGACGGTTGTACTGCGCGGAATGCAGCTGGACGATGCCGGAGTGCAGCACGTCAGCGAAGTCCGGCACCCGCGGCTGCTGGAAGTTCGACATCGCAACCACGACGTTATCCGCCGTGAACCGGTGCTCGCTCGCGTGGACGGCGAACGCCTTGCCGGCACGGGACAGCGCGTCCACGCGCACGCCGGTTCGCACCGGCAGGCGAAAGCGGTCGGCGTACGCCTGCAGGTAGTCCGCCATCTCGTCCTTGCTGGGGAACGAATGCGCAGGCGCCGGAAACGGCATTCCGTCCAACCCGTCGAACTGCGCCGGAGTGAAGAGCCGCAACGAGTCCCATCGCTGGCGCCACGAGTCGCCGATCCGCTCGGCCGCATCAAGGATGAGGAATGGACGACCCCGTCGGGCCAGGTGGTATCCCACCGACAGGCCGGCTTGCCCGCCGCCAATGACGATGGTCTCGACATGCTGCTCAGGTACGGTGGCCATCTCACTCACCCCTGTCGTGACGTCCGGGCGGTCGATCGACCTTGCCCTGGGAGGGACGGTAGGAGGTGAGCGGGCTGGCATGCGTCGGGCGAATCCCGCATTCGCCCGGCGACGGCCGTGAGGGATTTCCCGCAGCCGGTGCTACACCAGCTGGTGCTGGTACGCGTATGCGGTCGCGGCCGCCCGCGATGAAACACCGATCTTGGTGAACAGGTTGCTCAGGTGCCGTTCGACCGTCTTCTCCGACAACACCAGCTCGTTGGCGATCGCGTGGTTTGTCTTCCCGGTGGCGACTAGGCGCAGCACCTGCAGTTCCCGCGCGGTCAGGCCGTGCGATGGCGCCGGCTGCTCGGTGGCCAGTGCGCCGACACGGGCCCGGTCTGGCCCTGCGCCAAGCGCCGCGAAGGTCCGTGCGGCTGCATCCAGCTCCAGCGTCGCCGTATCTTGATCGTCCATCTGGCGGCAGGCAAGCGCGATCAATACCCGGGTGCGGGCGGTCTCGTAGGGCACGTCGAGATCTCGCCACCGGTTGACCGCAGTGCGTAGGGCAACCAATGCGCCGGCGGGCTCGCTCTGGTCGAGCAGGACCGCCGCTCGCGCGTAGTCGGCTGCGGCGCACAGCGCCGCCGTCGCGAATCGGCCCGCAACGTCGGTCAGCTCCCGCGCGGCCTGGTCGGCGGCCGGCCGGTCCCCCGCCGCCAACGCGATCTCGACCTGGGCAGGCAGCAACCTGGCGCGCCGCAACGGGTCGGTGGTCTCGCTGAGGACCCGGCGCATCGCCGCCTGCGCCGCGCCCGTGTCGCCCTGAGCCAGGCGCAGCAGCGCCAGGCCGGGGAACGGCTCATGTCCCCATTCGCTTGCCTGCCGGTATGCCAGTTCGGCGGCAGCGAGATCACCGCTGACACGGTGGATCTCCGCCTGCCGGTAACGGGCCGCGCCGGTCGCGAGGGAGTCGATAGACCCGGCCAGTCGCACGCACGCCCGCTCGGCCTCAGCGATCGCCTCGGGCCAGTGCCCGCGCAGCTGCAACAGTTCCGCCCGGTGCACCAGACATTGCCCGGTGAAAGCAGCCAGGTCCGGCTGCTTGGCACACCAGGTGTCGAGCGCCTCGGTCCATTCCCGCGCCCGCCGCAGCTCGGCCAGCTCCCCACACATCGAGATCACCGAGCAGTAGACCGTTCCGGCAGCGATCGGCGAGATCTCCGCCGAGACCACCGCCACCATCGCCTCATCGAACAACGCCATCGCGTCAGCCGGGTGGCCCAGCTTGAGCAGCGCGCCACCGCACTGGGTCAACGCCAAGCCCAGTGCGTCC
The DNA here is from genome assembly GCA_016880465.1 of Micromonosporaceae bacterium. Taxonomy (GTDB): domain Bacteria; phylum Actinomycetota; class Actinomycetes; order Mycobacteriales; family Micromonosporaceae; genus EFPC-2. Next base: position 32,765 of record JAEHDK010000059.1, on the reverse strand, counting down.
GGGTCACCCGTTGCCCGGCCGATCTCCGCGGCCCGCTCCGCCAGGGCATGGCCCTGCGTGAAGTCGCCGGCCATCATGTGCCGGAACGCCATTGCTCCTAGCACCAGACCCTGCTCGGCACACCCCGGCGGCTGACCCTCCAACAGATGTCCGGCCCGGGCCAGCCAACCACCGGCCTGCGCGACGTCGCCCTGGTTGCCCAACGCGTACGCGATCCAGAACATCGCGCGGACGGCCTCCCGTGGCCGGCCGCCCTGGACGTGCAACTCACAGGCCCGCCGGAGTGCGGCCACGCACTCGGGCACGCGGCCCACTAGATATGCCGCCGTGGCCAGCAAGTGAAGATCATCAGCGTCCAGCAAAGCCGATCGATCTGCTAGGGACAGCGCCTCGAATGCGTCGGCCCATGCATATGTCCGCGCCGCGTCGCGGCCCCGAACCAAGTCGGACTGCCGCTCTCCGGTCCCACCGATGCTAGCCACCTGCCCTCACCGTCAACCCGAATCCAACACCGCGTGAACCGCCATCAGCAGGATACGTCGGCAGCCGCAACTGGATCTGTCGGTCCCGCGTCGTCCGGAGAACAGCGCGGCGCACTGCGGTGGGTCCTGATGTGCTTGCGGGACGTCGTCCTGATGGGGTGTCAACCAGACGCCATCCTGATCAGAACGGCGACACGCGAACGCGTCGTCGAGCACCACCGGCAGAGCCTTGACACCCACAGCGAGCGGGGAAGAGTGACCTCGGTCTTGCGTGATTGAAGCGCCGGTTCCGGTCGCTGCGCAACGTCTGTTGCACGCTGCCGGTGCGGTGGCGGCGAGCGTTCCTGGGCATCGCGCCGGCGATCGGCGAGGGCGGCTGGATTGCTCACCCGTCCGCGGGCTACCGAGCGTCGAGTTTCCAGCGGCCGACCCGACAGCTCTCTTTAGGCGGCGACGGTCACCTGCCGCCGCCGCGGAACACCTCGGCCACCGTACGCAGGAATACCTTCAAATCCAGCCAGAGCGACCAGTTCTCGATGTAGTAGTTGTCGAACCGGGCCCGGTCGGCGATCGGCGTGTCCCCACGAAGACCACTCACCTGTGCGAGCCCGGTGAGGCCGGCGGGCACCCGGTGACGCAGCGCATAGTCAGGGTTTTCCGCGGTGAACTGGTCGACGAAGAACGGGCGCTCCGGACGCGGGCCGACGATCGTCATGTCGCCGCGCAGGATGTTCCACAGCTGAGGCAGCTCGTCGAGCGACGTGCGACGCAAGAACCGCCCGACCGGGCCGATACGCGGATCTCCCGCGACGGACCAGTTGGTATCGGACTCGTTCGTGTCGCGTGGGCGCATCGAGCGGAACTTGATGACGTCGAATGGCTTGCCGTACCGCCCGATCCGCTGCTGTCGGAAGAAGATTCCGCGCCCGCCTTCGATGAACGTCGCCAACGCACACAGCAACAGCACAGGGCTGAGCACGACCAGCGCGACTGAGGCGAACACAATGTCCGAGGTGCGTTTGACGGCCCACTTCGGGCCGCTCAACGTCGCACGGCGGGCACGGACGACGGGAATCGCCCCGATATGGTCCGGTACCGTGTGATGCGCCTGGAACTCGCGAAGCCGGGGAACAACCCAGAGGTCGCAGCGCATCAATGCCGGCCGCCGGGCGATCTCGACGAGCTTCGAATCGGAGCATTCGACGTCGGCGATGATCACCACGTCCGTCTGCGTTATCGCGATCATCATCTCGATGTCGTCGAGGTGCCCGATCAGCGGCTGCAGCTCTGCGGTTCGGTGCTGTGCGCTCTCCACGTCGACGAACCCGGTGAACCGCAGCCCGTACTCCGGATAGCGCCGCAGAAGCCGAGCCAGCTCGGTGGCGACCGGACCGCCGCCCACGATGATGGCGCCGTGCTCGACCCATCGCCGGCGGCGGGCGAAGACAACCGCCATCCTCGTGAGCGCCCGACCCACGATCACGAGGCCGGCCGAGGCCGCGACGCCCTCCAGGAACGGGGCGACATAGGCCACCGAGTCGTGCCGCTCGGCGGCGATGATGGCGACCACGGCCGCCGAGGCGAACAGCCGCCCGCACAGGCTGGGCAGCTCGTCGAGGATGCTGAGGTGACGGCGTCCGCTGTAGAGCCCGCCGACGGCGAAGATGGCGGCTGTCAGCCCAGCGGTGAACAGTGTGCCCTTCCAGTACTGCCTGGTCCACAGCAGCGGCGCCAGCATGGCGGCCAGGTCAACCGGGAGCGTCAGCATCCAGGCACGCAGCGGGCGTGTTCGCTTGGACCTCCGGGAGCCGACATAGGGCAGGACAACCGTGGTATCCGCGCGGTTATCCTTCTCGCGGTCCTCGCGCCGATGGCTGCTGACGTGGTGCGGTGGTTGCCCGGTGTTGATCGCAACGTCGATGATTGGCCTGTCGGCGGACGTACTGTTGACGGCGCCTGCGACTGGTCGTTCCTTGGTTGCCTCGTAGGTTGTGGCGGACTGATCCGAAGAGTCCATGACCATCCCCGTCTTGGTCCCTTAGGGCCAGCTGGCCGCCAGCCGTCAGAGCACGTGCATCGTACGGCTCCGCGACCCACTTCGACTAGGTGCTGGCCGTTTCGATCCGGGTTCGAAAGTCCATCCGGGTGCTTTGTCAGGCTAGATAGTGATATTGGAGTCTTTAGCCGTGTTCAACACTGTGGGTAACTGATCGAGTACACGACGACAGGACCCATCCCGAAAGACACTCCTCGCACTCGCAACTTTGTTTGAGTAAGTACGCTCGACGTCATGCCATCCCGACAGCGGCTCGTCGATCGCGACGCCACGCAGATCTTCGAGACGGTCCACCACCGCCAGTATGGCGGGGTCGACGAGGAAACTCGCCGACGTCGTCGGCGCCGCCGTGGACGGCGGATCGCACTCATGGTGGCGGCGACGTTGGCGCTGTTCGGCGGCGGCGGCCTCATCGGCGTAAGCCTCTACCTGAGGTCCGTCGAGTCCGGTGTGAAGCGCGTCGACGCTTTCCAGGACGTGCCCGAGGCGGCGCGTCCCGGGAAGGCGGAATCGGCCAAGGATGCGTTGAACTTCCTCGTGCTCGGCAGCGATACCCGGGACCCGGCGAATACGTCCGGGTCGCGAAGTGACACGATCATGATCCTCCACGTGGCGAAGGACCGATCGAGCGCCCAGATGATGTCAATCCCACGGGATACCTGGGTGCACGTGCCCAAGTCGAAGAACGGCCGGTACGGCGACACGGATGCCAAGATCAACGCGGCGTTCGCTTGGGGTGGCATCCCGCTGACCGTTCAGGCGGTGGAAAGCTTCACCGGCGTTCGCATCGATCACGTCGCCATGGTGGACTTCTCTGGATTCAAGGAGATCATCGACGCACTCGGTGGTGTAGAGATCAACGTCGAGGAAGCCTTCACTTCGACGCATTCCCTCAACACCAACGGCATACGCGAGTTCCGCAAGGGACCACAGGTGATGAACGGGGCTGCCGCGTTGGACTATGCGCGCGAGCGATACGCGTTCCGTGATGGCGACTTCACGCGGATCCGGCACCAACAGCAGGTGATCAAGGCGATCCTGAACAAGGCCGCGTCAGGTGGCCTGCTCGCCAACCCGGTGCGGCTCAACTCCTTCCTCAGGGCGACCGCAAACGCGGTGGCCGTGGATGGCACTCTTAACATCTTCGATATGGCGATGCAGCTGCGTCACCTGAGGAGCGAGAATCTGGCCTTCTACACCAGCCCGACAAAGGGCATCGGCATGATCGGCACCGAGAGCGTGGTTCTGGCCGACGTCGAGAAGGCGAAGCTCTTCTACGACGCCGTCCGCCGGGACAGCACTGCCGAAATAGCCGCGGCCGGCGGGAAATGAGCGGGCGGCTCGGCCGCGCGTCCCAGGCCCATGATGCCCGCGTGACGCAATCCGGCGAATCGATTCAGCAGTTCTTCGACGACTACTACTCCGACTACGAGGCCAATGATGGCTGGCGGCGCTGGCGCGCGCTCCTGGCGGAGGTGAACGCTGGCAAGATCGCTCGACTGCTCCGGCAATGCGGGAGGAAGCCCGCGGCAAGCGTGGTCGAGCTGGGCCGCGGCGGCGGGAGCTGCTCGTTGAGCTGTCCAGGCGCAACGTCGGCGAAAGCTACGTTGCCTACGAGATTATCTCTGCTGCGGTACCGGCCGACCTGTACTGATGACCTGTACTTCAGGTCGCCGAACAGCTTGCCGCCATCGGGCTGGTTCACCGGGTCGCGCTCGTCGGCGTCGACCTCGGCGTAGGAGCGCCAGCGAAGGTCGATCGCATTTGTGAGTTCTCCCTGTGAGCGGACTACGGTGGCGAGGTCGTTTAGGAAGGTCAGGTATTGGGGGTGAGTTCGCGAATCGACTCGTATAGCGGCCCGCCGGATCACCCAGCGCCGAGCGGGGCACCCTCATCCGACGACCTGATTGTCGGCGGCGATCATGGCGCCGCCATTGAGTCCGTAATGTACTCAGCTACCAACCGGCCTATGGCTTCATCGCTGTGCTCATGATGGAACCGCGCTTGGCCGTCCCGGGCGCGCTTAACAGCGACCTCCCGGTCGTTCAGGACGGACCTCAACGCTGCGGCCAACTCCATGGAATTGCCCGGCTCAAAGTAGACCGCGCTGTTACCTAGTTGCCGCCTCAGCGCAGGTATATCCGAAGCAACCACAGGAACACCCAGCGACAAGCCCCACACAGCGACCCCGCTCGAGCTGGCCGGATGCTCGCGTAAATAGGGAATTACGAGTACGCTCAAGCCACCGACGAAAGACTCCATGCGATCATCGGGGATGAACCCAGGGAACTCCGCATCAAGGCTCAACTGTGAGGCCGACTTCCGAATCGCCCTCGAATAGGAATCCCCGATATCCCCGGTCGACCCGCCGATGATCGCGCGGCACGTCAAACCCTCGTCGTGGAGGTACGCCAGTGCGCGTGTCAGGGTCTCGATGCCCTTGGCGCCGCCCCAGAACCCCACAAATCCGACAACCGGAGTCATCGGCTGAACGTAGGTGTGCTGTTGCTTAACGTACGAAGGAGGCGGCAGATACTTGGCCCGTCGACCAAACACCACCTGGGCGGGCGCTAAGGAGAACACGGCCGATGCCTGATCGATCACACGGTTCAGGAGACGGCGCCTAAACATCGCGTCTGCGAGTCGGGACAAGCGATTGGCGACACTGCAGATTGGTTTCGGAAGACTCCTTAGGACGGTAAAGGGAAACATCGTCTCGACGACGATCGCGCCATCGTGCACCGTCAGGAAGTATTTCTTTCCTAAGGCCCCGACAACCAACATCGCCCAGGCTGTACGAGTACCGTGAGCGCCGAGTTCAATGTAGAGCGCGTCCTGTCGGCTCCAAGCAAGCCGCAACCCAAGAAGCAGGCCCTGCATGATTCCCAAAGATGTGCGTTCCTCGACCAGGAGGCTCTCGACGTCCAACTCTGCGCTCTGATTTAAGGGCCGAAGCATCAGGTCGCTATAAATGCGCACCCCGCCCTGGTTGGGCCGGACATACAGTATGCTAGTGGGCTTTCGCACGAACCGCCTCCGCGTATGCCTGTTCCGTACCCGCGATCATGCTCGTTAGGGAGTATTTGGCTTCAACCTTAATTCGTGCGGAGCGGGCCAAGTGTTGGGCGAGCTTATCGTCGCTCAAGACGCGCGCTATGCCCGCAGAGACCGACTCGACGCTTCGGGGCTGACACAGGATGCCCGTAGAACCGTCATCAATAACCTCTACCAAGCCCCCGACAGCCGTGGCCACTACCGGCACTCCTAGAGCCATCGCTTCTATCGCGGAAAAACCTTGACCCTCGACATCAGAAGATACAACCAAGACGGAAGCCTCAAGAAGGAGCGGGCGGGGGTTAGACAGCCAACCCTCGAAACAAAACGATCGTTCCATGCCAGCCTGCCGAACCATGGCCCGAAGCTCAGGTTCCAGGGTTCCGCTACCAATGATACGGAACCGGGCTTGCGGGTAGTGAGCTGCCACAGCAACACACGAATTGACAAAGAGCCTAGGGTTCTTGACCTCCTCGAGTCTTCCCAAGAAGGTCACATACCGGCCTCCGTGGTGCCCAAACTCATGCGTCGTCAGGTCGACTCCATTGGGAATTACGAGAACCTTTCGAGCGTCAAGTCCGGTCTCCAGCAAAGACCTCTTGACGTACTCTGAGATACAGACAACGGAACGGACGTGGGCAGCGGACCGTTCGAACAATCCCGCGTATAGTCGGCTTCCGGTGACGTCAATCGGGCCGTGCATAGTCCATATCACGGGTATCTTAAATACTCTTGCCGGCAGCGCAACGGATATCTTCTCCTCGTTCGACTGAACATGCACGATGTCCGGTCTCCATCGAAGGAAGAGTACGCAGTATTGGAGCCAATACAGGGGTAACAGCAGAGCAAAGAACCGGAGATGCCATCTGCTGTAGAGCTTCACACTACCAACGAGGTGCCACGCCGGAATCCCCCACCCTAACGCCAGGGACCTGAATTCCTTGTGCTGAGTGAATAGGGCGAACGTCGCTGGCAGATGCCTCACCAGCAGTTCGACATAGCGTTCGCCGCCACCGATTTCGGAAGGTGTGGAAACCAGCAGAACGCGAAGGGCCCTGTCAATGCGCAACTTCAATCCTTCGGAGATGGTAGCGTAACAAGATCGTGAACACGCACCCAGCAAAGGCGGTGTTTATAAGGAGTGCTGATGCCGCACCAACGGCACCAAATCCTTGGGTCAGCACCCACATGAGCAACACCATGGTGCTGCCGGTTGTCACGTTCATGTATGTAAGGATGCTCGGCTTATTCCACTTGTAGAACAGTAGACTCGGAGGATTGATGAAGAGCGTGAGGATGAAGCTTGCCATTATCAACTGGAAGGGCAAGACCGCGTTCGCGTAATGGCCACCAAAGACGATGTCGATGAGCGGCCCAGCCAGAAGAACAATGGGCACGAGAAGCACGCCGACCACAGTCGCACCGAACAGTGTCTTACGCAGATACGACCGGACCTCCCTGTCCGAAAGAACCGATATCTTCGGTATCAAGACCGTCGTCAGCGACGACATCAGCAGGGGCATAAAACTAGCGAGCTGGAGTGCAGCCGCGTATTGCCCTACTTCCAGGGCGGGGCGGAAGTGAGACAGTAGAACGAGGTCGAGCCGAGACAGCACGGCGTTGAGTGAGTACGAAACGATCAGCCACTTGCCGAAGCCGTACATCTCCCCGAGAGCGTGTTTCTGATCGGCCCAGGACGCACGAACGCCCGTTCTTGGTATCACGATGAGGCCGACCATGAGCGTCAACACCGCCACGACGAGGTTCGCGAACAGGGCGGTCGCAAGCGCGAGGGCGGATGTCATGACTAAGGATATGAACAGTACCGTGCGCAATGCAGAGAACACGGCATTGAGGGAGGCCATGAGCTTAAAGCGCTGGTACGTTTGCAATATTGCGTTGGCGTAGGCCCCAATCGACAGGAAGAAGCTGGAGATGAGTCCTATGTATGTCGGCAGCCTCATGTCGGGGCCGCCCAGGAAGTCTGCAATCTGCGGAGTGAACAGAGTGGTTACCAAGATCAGTAACCCGACCGCCAGCTCAAGACGGAAGGCGCCCTGGAAGTACGGGGCCACGCGCGGTTTGTTGCTGAGCTGCCAGCTGGTGAACCTGACAAGCGCGGTGGAAACTCCGAAGTCGGTCAGACCAACCATGATAACCACGATGGCGTTGCTCGTGGCGAAACGACCGTAGTCTTCGGGGCCGAGGACCCTCGTGGCAAAGTACGCCACTACGAAAGCCATGGCTGCCGAGAACAGACTGGCGGCAAAGATCACCATAGAGGAGCGGGCAGTCCTCGTGCCTACCAGCGCAATTACCCTGCCGCAGAATTGTCGCACCCGCTCCATTTGATCAGTGCTCATAAGCGCCAAAGCGGCCTAGGTCACGAGTCCCACCGAGCCGAGGTGTCATGGTTGACGCCAGTACCGCCGTGTCGGCTGAGTTCGCCGCAGTATGCAGCCCGGTCATAGTTGCCGAGCCCCCGCGAGGCCTTCCCGAGACGGTACGAGATGACCACCCAGTTGTTGGTCCTGGTGGTTTTCGCTGACCAACCGTGCCCCCGCGACAAGCAGCGCAATGACCACCCAGGTCCTCAACAGCAGGAGCGAATGAAACGCGTTTGCCTCAAAGGCCATTCCCAGGAGCGCGAATGCGTAAGGGCTGGACGGATGGTCGAGCCGAGCACGTACGACACCCCACAACGCTCGCAGAACGAACCAGATCAGGGGCAGGGTCAGTAGCAAACCCACCAGGCCCATTTCACTGAGATACGCCAGGTAATCGTTGTTCACTGGCTGCAGCTTATTGGCCTCGCCGGTCGAGATCGAGTTGGCACCATCGTGCAATAGCAAGCGCGAATTGTTGGGACCCACCCCGGTGAGTGGGTGTTCAGTGAATATTTTGATCGTCGGCGGCCAGAGATCGAATCTGGTGCGAGCAGAACCATCATTCAGGTCAACGGCATGTGAGGTAAAGGCACCAACTGTTCCGGTCGTGCCCGCCGACCCTTCGGTGCTCGGCGTGACGGACGTCCGTGCATTCTGGGCAACTCCCGCCAACAAGAGCATCGCGAAGACGATCACGAGCGCGAGTCCCGTGGTCTTTGCGAAGTACCCGAGCAGGCGCCAGGAGCGCCCCACGACCAGCATGAGGACCACAGCGAGAAGGAGGCCCAGGATCGCGCCACGGGACAAGCTCAACATGAACAGCGCGAGAGTGAAGATCAGTACGATCTGCTCTACGAGTGGCGCCCTCCTTCTGCGCAGGAAGCGAATCAGTAGCACGCCGATCGGCAAGAAGAGGTAGTGGGCCAGATAGAGCGGCTCAAGCGCAAACGATTGGACCCTCGGGAACGGGTAGGTCGCGATGGAGCTGTAGGACCCCCTGAGCAGGGTCCACGACTGCGGAAGACCAAGGACATCGCCTATGTACTGGTAGTAACCAAACCCGACTACCACCCCGGCCACCCACGGCAGAATGTCCTCAAACAGCTCAAGGTCGTTCTGACGAACATATTGAGCCAAGGCCCAGCCCCGCAGTAGCACGAAACAGAAGAGAATGGTCGCGGCTATTGCCACGTTGCTGTCGTAGGCCGTGACGGACGCCACACCCGCCGCTATCGCCGGTAAGAAGAACGCCGCCGCGAGGTCGGCTCGCGGCCGAAAGCGATTCTTGTTGCGAAACCAGTCCCATGCCAAAACGAGCCCGCGCTGCAACAGCAGCAACAGAGCGATGAGCGAAAGATACGGGGGACGGGTGGCCAGGTTCTGCACCCTGTCGAGGGGCATTATCAGTGCGGTCAACACGAGGCCCGCCGCAAACAGAGCGTCTGAGAGGGCCGTCGTCCGACGGTGGTCGGACGACCGTACCGCAGAGAATAGGTGTTGCACCGTGGCCATCACTACTACCGCCCCGATCTTCTGTGGCGTTTGCCCTAGTCGGCCTGGGTTTGGCGGAGTCGAGTGTATGACCCAAGACCGGAGCGCCGCACCGGTCGAGGTTCCGTGACGACGACCAGGGAGCGCCTGGTCGAGGTGGTCGCGGTTGGCATGCAGTGCTCCTTGATGAGAACCATGGCTGTACGGAACGATCCCATCGTTATCTACGATGATGGGCTTGACCTGGGCCGCCCACGTCAGGGCGACATCAGGTGTGACCGCTACGATCAGTGACCGTGGCATGATACGGTACGGCATCTGTATCGCCGACGGAGGCCCGCGGGCATTCGCGCAGGCGTCGTGTGGCGGAGGACCCGATCACCAAAGGCGCTGGTGGCGCCTCGAGTGCATCGTTCGCCAGGCCACCTCGGTCGGGTCGAAGGTATCGGATTATCCGGTGGTCATGAGACCGAATGCACCGACGCGTCGGCTGCGATGCGGATCGGCCTCCATGGCCACCTTGACGTGGTACGGTTCACCTGAATCATGATCCTCGCCCGCCGGTTTGCGGCCACTCGCGTAGTTTCGACGCCATGGCGGCCCTTGCCTATGGTTCGTGCTGCACAGCTACCAGTCCGACGCTGTATAACCAACCCCATCACGTCTCGTAATCAGACGTGAACCGACCGTGCTGAGAAGGCAAGGCCGGCGCGTGCGGCCGCGCACGACGGAGCAGTGCAGAGGTCAGCACTTTTCGATGTGGCCTGAACCGGACAATGACACTCGGCAGCGACCCACTCGCCGACGTCCTGTTGATCCCCACTCGACGTTTTCAGTGCATTTCACGACGTCCACCACGAGGGTAACGGCCGCCGGGTAGGCGCTGGAGTCTCACCCGCCCCACAGATCCGTACGTAAACGTCGGGTATGCCGCCGACGAGGTCCCTGCTAGGCAGGGCCTTTTCCGATGGTCCCCCGCCGAACCGGACGTGCCCGAATTCCGTGGCATCCGGCTCTCCAGTGCTCACCGTGGGCGCCGTGTAGGACGTCCGGCGTGGACGTTCTCGTGGCAAACGCGGCAGACCATCAGGGCGCCTTGCGGCGGCGGGCGGCCATCCGCACGACCCATTCCGGTGGGTGCTGGCGGCCCCATGGGGCCGAGGTCTTTCAGGGCGCGCGCGTGGTGCACGTCCACCTGTTGCGTCGTTGCGTCGACCTGCATAGTTCGCAGGCGTTGGCCAGGAGCCGTTGCACTAGGGTCCGGTCGATGTACTGGTCCAACCGGTCCAGGTAGATGTTATCGACGCCATCGACGCCTGCCACGCGCAAATCGGACGAACTCATCAAGAGGCCGACAAGGCGATCCAAAGATCTTCGATGAGCCGGGGCACGCCACGACTATCGTCGATACGCCAGGCCGGCTGACCTGGGCCAACGCTTAACTCCCTGGTGTTGGGTCAACGGCCTCCGCGCCAAGAGGAGTATCGAGGCCTCCCTGCGGCCGCCCGGGTAGGGCACTACATCACGACGCCCTATAATGGCGAGCCATGAAGATCGTGGTCGACGGGAGAATGCTCTCCTGGACCGGTGTCGGCCGGTACACCCTTTCCTTGCTGGAAGGGCTAGAGGCGATCGATAAGAACAACGACTACATTGTACTGGTGCGCCGTTCCGACTGGTCCAAATGGAAGCCGCAGGCGAGCAATTTTGCCCGCGTCGAATGCAATATTGAGCCGTATTCCTTGGCCGAGCAAACGAAACTACCCAGACTCCTCAATAGACTGTCGCCGGATGTCGTCCACCTCTTGACTCCAAATGCCGCCGCTCTTTACATGGGGCGCAAGGTTGTGACCGTCCATGACTTGACGCTGCTCGAATACGACACCAGCCGCGGCTCTCTGCGAAGGCGCCTGTTTACGAAGTTAAAGCGAATCCCGTTCCGGCTTATCCTCGTTATACAAATCGCCACGGCCACGCGTGTCGTCACGGTCACCGAATACGTGAAGCAGCAGCTCGTCGAGCGTTTCGAGATCGATCGTGCAAAGATCTGCACTGCGTGGCTTGCCGCCGACTCAGACCATTTGACTGAGGCCAAGGAGGAGTGCATGCCGGATCTCGGCGCCCCCGACATGTGCCTGCTCTATGTCGGCAACTACTATCCGTACAAGAATGTGAGAACTGTCATCGAGGCGCTAGGCCTTGTCGCTCAAGCTTGGCCGGATCTGAAACTGTTGCTGGCCGGCAAAGCGGATGAGTTCAAAGCCGACCTGGTCGCGTTAATACAGACACTGGGGCTGTCCGACCGGGTGGTCATGCCTGGGTTCGTTACCGACGGACAACTCAAGTGGCTTTACCGCAACTGCAAGATATTCGTCAACCCGTCGCTATCCGAGGGGTTCGGGTTGCAAGGCCTCGAGGCCATGTCCCAAGGATTACCGGTCATCGCCTCGAGAGCGAGCTGCCTGCCCGAGGTATACGGGGATGCTGCGGTATACTTCGAGCCTCTTAGCGCCGGCGACTTGTCGCACAATATCATCGACCTTCTCGAACAGCCCGGACTGTTGTCCGAGCTGTCTGCTAGGGGGCGGGAGCGTATAAAGATGTTTTCGTGGCGGAAGACGGCGGAGGCCACCCACCAGCTGTATATGGACGTTGGAAAAAGATGTGTCCAAACCTGAGCATGCGTCAATCAGAACATATGACGGGAGCAGTTCTATAACCATGAAGGTGTTTGTTGAAGGAACGCCCATCTTCCGGAAGCACACCGGTGTGGGCCGCTACACCAAGAATCTGCTAGAAGCGCTCTTTCGCCTCGATAAGACCAACCACTACACGATCTTCGGCTTTCTGTTCCTAGGCAGGACAAAACAAACGCCAATCCCGGAGAGCCCGCGGCTCGGCTACCGCTTCATACGGTACTTGCCCTCGAAACTGTTCAACGCAATCGTTCGCAAGTTAGCGGCGCCACCCATAGATGTCATGCTGGGAAGCCGCCCTGACGTGTTCTTCTTCCCCAACTTCGTGCGCTATCCGTTGCCGCTGGGCAGCCGATCGGTGGCGGTTATTCACGACCTCTCTTTCGTGCTCCATGGCCAGTACACAGCCCGCAGAAATCGCCAGTTCCTCACTCGCTACGTGCCGGCGACGATCAAGAAGTCGCAGCACATCATTGCTGTCTCCCAGAACGCAAAGGACGAGATAGTATCGTATTATGGCGCCGATCCCAACAAGATTACCGTTATCAACCCAGCGATCAATCACGACTTCTTCAACCCTAGGCCGCAGCACGAGATTGATGCGGTCGCGAAGAAATACACCATTGTCAAGCCCTATATTTTGTACACAGGGACACTGGAGCCGAGAAAGAACATCGCGGGTGTTCTGAACGCCTACACCGAGCTGTCGCCGAAGGTACGTGACTCGTTCTCGATGGTGCTCGCCGGGGGCAAGGGCTGGCTCGACCGCGAGATCAAGGCTCAGCTGGACGCACTCGAACACTTGGATATCATCGTGACCGGGTACGTGCCGGACGAGGATCTACCGGCTCTCTACAGTGGCGCGTCGCTGTTTGTCTATCCGTCGCTATATGAAGGTTTCGGGATGCCGCCATTGGAGGCAATGGCGTGCAATACTCCGGTGATTGTGTCCGATAACTCGTCTCTCCCGGAGGTGGTGGGGGATGCCGGGATTTTGGTCGACGCACATGATTCTACTGCGCTCGCCCTTCATATCGAGAAGGTCCTCTATGACCCCGCCCTGGCCGATGAGCTGCGCCGCAAGGGGCTCGAGCGGGCTAGGGCGTTTACGTGGGAACAGAGTGCGGTCAAGCTTCTCGCTGTGATCAATCGTGTCGGAACTCAGTGATATCGTCGGGCTCGACGCCGAGCCCCACCCACCCAGCCCGCCGCACCCGGCTGCGCATCGCCGAGGGCTGGCCCTGGGCCGACCAACTCGTCACCGCGTTCAACCGGCTCGCCGCACTACCCAACTCGCTACCTGAGTCGCCACCCCACGCCCCGACGAGCACGCCACGGAGGAACCCGACCACCGCTTCGGGCCATCGCCACGCCTCACCGAAATCGACCAACCGGTGAAGATCTATAAGCGTGGGCAAAGCCTTGATCAACAGTTAGCGAAGACCGAGGCTAGCATTTCATGCCGCTGGCACGTCGTGCCGTCGCGCTGGCGTACGCGGATCTGGTAGAGGTGTAGCGGGTGTCCAGGATGACGGTCTGGCATCACGATGTCACCCGAAGTAACCAGGTCCGCGAAGGCCGCGTCGTACCGGCCGAAGACTTCCGCCCGACGGGGCCGCCAGCCCGGCAGCCCGCGCAGCTGCTCGCGACCGATGGCCGCTTGCAGGTCCGAGAGTTTGCATTTGAACCCGACCTCCGGCACATCGTAGCGCCACGATCCGCCAGGTAGGTAGCGGCGCCACGCATCGCGGCTCATTCCGAGGAGGCGCGCGGAGCGTGCCCAGGTGGCGAACTTTTCATCATGAGTCGCGATCGCGCCACCCTCGCCGACCGGAAGGTTCTTCGTGGAGTAGAAGCTCAGCGAAGGGTGTGTTGGCGGCTGCGTGGCGGCCGACCTCTCCGCCTGGACCGTGCGCAGCGTCCACCACTACCCGAGCATCGGGAATCCCCGCCGCCCGGGCCAGCGCCGCGCTGTCGACCGGATAGCCCGCCATGTCGCAGAGCACCATAGCGGCGGGTTTGCCATGATGATGTACCGCCTCGACGACGGTTTGTGCGCTCAGGGTGAGCGTGCTCGCATCGACATCCACGAGTACCGGTCGGTAGCCGGCGTGGATGATGGCGGCCACCGCTCCACAGAACGTCAGGCCGGGCGTGAAGACCACCGACCCTGGGTCAAGGCGCAGACCCCGCAAGCTCAACTCGAGCGCGTGGGTGCACGACGCGACCGAAACCACATGAGGCTGGCCGAGATACTCGCTGAGTTCCTCCTCGAACGCCAGGCACTCGGGACCGGTCGTCACCCATCCCGAGCTGAGCACCCGGGTGGCGCTAGCGATCGCCCCATCGGTGAATGGAGGCACGCTGAATCGGATACCACGCGTAGGTGCGCCTGCCGGCTCGCCGATTTCTCCTGAGATGGTCGCCGTAGACAAGCCCGTACCTCCGTTGAACGGTTTCAGGTGAACGCCTACGCGGCTCGCACTCGGCGGTTGCCCAGGGCGCTCCGAAAGCGTACGGGACGTCACCCGTTTCCGACGCCCGCTGTAGGTGGCGCACGCCGCTGTCCACCCGGCGTCCGAAAGCATAGCGACGCATTCGGCCGCAGCAAACACCCGGGGTCACACGCAGGTGCCCGCGTGGCTATTGTTCAGCGTTGGTGGGCCGCTTCTGCTACCTGTCCATCGCGGCGAGGCCGCGCTGGCCGACCACAGGGCCACCGGCCACCCGCAGAACGCGCAAATAGTTAACCGGCGACGTTGGGGGATGAGTACGGGCATGACGGACATCCATGTGCCCGAGGGGGCCGCCCGGGTGGGTTCGACCCTCCTCGCCGGGCGATCCGTAGCCGTGGTGCACGAATGGTTCGGTGCGACCGGCGGGTCGGAAACGGTCTTCCTGAGCATCGCGGACCTCGTCCCACAGTCGACGCGCTTCGTGCTGTGGAGCGACCGGGACGTCGACCGGACAGACCTGCGCCAGTCGTGGATGGCGCGTACGCCGTTGCGCCGGACGAAGGCATTGGCACTAGCCGTCATGCCGCTCGCCTGGCGCACGCTGACTCGCGAACGGTTCGATGTCGTCATCTCGTCCAGCCACGCCTTCGCGCATACGGTCAGGATCGGTTCGCCCGAGCGCACGCGCTACCTGAGCTACGTGCACACGCCCGCGCGGTACCTGTGGAGTCCAGACTTCGATGGTCGTGGTTCGGGTGCACTGCTGTCCGGGCCGCGAAGCGTGCTCCAGCGCGTCGACGTGAGGATGAGTCGGCACGTGCACGCGTACGCGGCCAACTCCATCGAGGTACGCGAACGCATCCGCCGGTTCTGGAGCCGCGACGCCGAGGTCATCTATCCCCCGGTCGATACCGACTACTTCTCCGGTATGCCGCTGGACCAGCAGGCGCAGCCGCGCGACTACCTGCTCGGCGTCGGGCGCTGGATCGGCTACAAGAACTTCGATCTCATGATCGAGATCGCCGAGCGTGCCGGAGTACCTCTGGTGCTCGCCGGATCCGGGCCGGAGGAGGCGGCGATGAGGCGCGCCGCGGCAAAGGTGCGCGTGCCGGTCCGGTTCGAGGTACAGCCGCACCGCGAACGCCTGCGCCAGCTGTACTGGGGCGCGAGGGCGCTGCTGTACCCGGCCCACGAGGACTTCGGCATCGTCCCCGTCGAAGCGCAGGCGTGCGGTACGCCGGTCATCGGGTTGGATCGGGGGGGCCTGCGGGAGACCGTTGTGGACGGCGAGACGGGCTTTCTCGTCTCCGGGCTCGACCCCGCCGGGTACACCGCGGTCGTCCCCCGCGTCGACGATCTCTCGCGGGACGCCATCGCCAAGCACGCGACCGGGTTCAGCAAGGCGGCCTTCGACGAGCGGATGTCCGCCTGGCTCGCGCGCTAGGTGTGACGCTCACCCGCGGGGCGCAGGTACACCGGAGCGCCGCTCGCCGCTAGCGTGCCGTGATCCGAGAAGCGCTGTACGAAGATCTTGAGCCGGGCAGGCCGAGCTCGGCGTACGAGCATCAGCGACCTCGGTACGCACGATCCTGCACCGCCACCATCTCGGGCCGGCACCACGGCGCGGCGGCCCGAGCTGGACACAGTTCCTGCGCAGCCAAGCCGCGGGGATGCTCGCGTGCGACCTCCTGACCGTCGAGACGCTCGGGCTGACCACGATGTACGGGTTGTTCGTGATCGAACTTGACCATCGCCGGGTGCACCTGGCCGGGATCACCGCCCACCCCCACCGGCGCGTGGGTGAGCCAAGTGGCCCGGAACCTGTTGATGGACCTCGACGAGCACGCCCACCGGATCAGGCACTACACTATCGCCCGTCCACATTCGCGGCCCCGCCCGGCGAGGCCGGCCGCCGGAGTCCGGGGCTACGCCGCCGTCCCAGATCAGGGGTTTCCGCGGTTAGATCGGTACCTCGGTGCCGAGCCACGAGCGGTACGTGACGGCCTGGTACTCGGTTCTGAAGCCGACCCGCTCGTAGACGCCGACGGCGCCGGTGGGACTCTCCGAGTCGACACCGAGCGACGCGGTAGTGAAGCCGGCGCCGTGGCTCGCCATAAGCACCTCGGCCAGCAGGGCACCGGCGAGACCGCGACGCCGCCACGGCCGCCGTACCCCGACCTGCCCGATGTAGGTGCGCTTCGGGTCAGCGTCCGAGTACGACAGCACGTACCCGGCCAGCTCGTCCCCGTCGAACGCGAGCCGCGACAACTCGGGAAGGAAGCTCTCCGACCGGACCGACAGCGTCGTCCACGCCTCGAAGCTGCGCTCCTGATAGCCCCAGTGGTCCCGGAAAGACTCGCAGTGGGCGGCGTACAGCGCGGTCTCGTAGGCCGGGGTGTAGGTCTGCCCGCACATGCCCTCCGGCAGGGTCAAGGCCGGCGCGTCGAGGGTGGGCGCGGCCATCTCGAACCAGTACCGCACCGGGGTCATGCCGTAGCGCTCGTACAGCCGTATCGCCTCGTGGTCGCCGAGAACGGCACCCGCGTGCACTTCCCAATCGGCATCCGGCGCTTCGGCCGCATGGATCTCGGCGGCCCTCGCCAACTGGCGGCCCAATAGTTCGCGACCGATGCCGCGGCCACGCCACTGCGGATGGACCCCACCAAACAGGTCGATCCGGAAGCCGCCCTTCGGCGGTGTCGTCGTCGCGGCCGCACCGACGAGCATCCCGTCCGGAGCGATCACCAGGCGGGTGTCCCTGGCGAGGTCGGGTATCAGGGCGGACATGAGGGACGTGGTGTCGTCGACCGTGAAGCCGGCGTGCCCGCCGGCGTCCGCCTCGATGATATTGACCAGGTCGGTCAGGGCCTGTGCATCGGAAGGCGCGTACGGGCGCCGTAACAGCTCCACACCTCGGACAGTACGCACGGAGGCAACCGAATAACACAGGACCAACCGCCGACGTCGTATCCGGGGCGCGGACGCGTACGACTATCGGGCGGGCATCGTGTCCCCGGGCTTCCGGGGGCCGGCCGCGCACCGCGCGGCCGGAACTGCCACCCCGCCAGTACCTGACCGAGAACCTCCAGTCCGGTCGGCCGGCCCGACGCTGCGCACCCGCTCGACGAGTGGGGCGGTTCCTGATCAGGACGGACACCGCCCAGCCCGAAGGACGCCGCGGAGGCCGATCGCCACGCCGCGACTGCCGGCGTTGGTTGAGCAACAAGCGAGGGAGCTGTCGCTCGTAAGCAGGAGCAGAATCGATGGGTGTGGTCAGGCAGCGCGTTGGTATTCGTGGATCAGACCGCCGAGGACGTCGACGCGTTCGACACGCGTCGCGTACCGGTGGACACCGCGACGGCTCTCAGCGCACCGACCGGTGTGTCCAGACTGATACCGCGGTCGACAAGCAGTGTCCAATCCTGGGCACGATGCCAATTGTCCCAAACGACGTGGCAGGCATACATTGGCGCTTGACATTCGGTGTGACGACCGGCTCCGACATCGGCTCGTCACACACATCCCATAGAGGAGAGAGACACGTGGAGTCACCAATCGCCCCAAGCCCGGAGCCTTCGTCGGCATACGACGCCACGAGCGTCGGCCGTAGCACCCTAGGCCCGACACAACCAAGCGAGTCACGATGAAGGCGATCATCCGCGACCGATACGGTCCGCCCGGCGTACTGAAGCTCAGCGAGGTCGACAAACCGGTCGTCGGGGACCATGAGGTGCTCGTGCGTGTGCACGCGTCTTCCGTCAATCCAGTCGAATGGTATCAGGTGACCGGGCTGTACTTCTCACGGATTGGCAACGGGCTGCGCAACCCTAAGCAGAAGACCGTGGGAGCCGATTTGGCGGGGCGAGTCGAAGCCGTCGGGAAAGACGTCAAGGAGTTTCAACCGGGAGACGACGTTTTCGGCACGTCGGGCGCCGCTTGGGCCGAATACGCGTGCGCCCGCGAAGATCGGCTCGTGTCGAAGCCAGCCAACCTGTCGTTCGAGGAGGCGGCAGCCGTACCGGTGGCGGCGCTCACCGCGCTCCAGGCTCTATGCGACAAGGGGCGGATCCAGCCGGGGCAAAAGGTTCTGATCAACGGCGCGTCCGGAGGTGTCGGCACCTTCGCGGTGCAGATCGCAAAGTCGTTCGGAGCGGAGGTGACTGGCGTATGCAGCACGAGGAACGTGGAACTGGTCCGGTCACTCGGAGCAGACCGCGTCGTCGACTACACGCAGGAGGATTTCACGGAGCGGGGGGACCGTCACGACTTGATGCTCGATATCGCCGGCAGCCGCTCGTTCTTCGATTTCAGACGGGCGTTGACTCCAAAGGCGACCGTCGTGCTGGTCGGAGGTCGGATGACGTATCGAGGGCTCGGACCTCTGCCCCACGTCCTCGGAACGCTTCTGACGTCACGTGGCCGTAGCCAGACAGTGACCTTCTTCGTGTCGAAAAGCACGAAAGAGGATCTCGCAGTCCTGCGTGAGCTTCTCGAGGCCGGAAAGGTGAGACCGGTCATAGACAAGAACTACCAGCTGAGCGAGGCAGCCGACGCTCTCGGGTACCTCGGGGAAGGACACGCCAGGGGGAAGGTCGTCATCTCCGTGTGAGGCAAGCGCGAGGCGCCCTCGATCGAAGCGGCCGGAACAGTACTTGGCACGTCGCTGGCACTGTTGCTGTTGCCGCGGTGCGGGCTGGCCAGCGCTGAACGCGTCCTCGATCACCTTCAGCGACCGGTTTCCCGGCCGCCGAGACCAGCCGCGAACCGATCACCCTGCTGCGCTCCGCCGGCTTCCCGCGGGCCCGCCCGATCCCTACTCGGCCGGGCGACGCGGCGCACCCGAAACCAGAGACGGCGTGTATGTGACCGCCTGAACCGCCGTCCGATGCCTCACCGACCCGGCCGTCATGGCCTGGGTCACCCCCACCACCGCGCCACTGCCCGCCGTGACCGCGGCGTCGCCGAGCTGGTCGTAGTCCAGCCAAAGCCGCTGTAACGCCCGTCATGAGCAGCTCAACGGTGCGTTCGCGCAGGGGCTCGCGGCCAAGTCGCGCCGCACCTGTAATGGGAGCCCGGTGCGATCGCCAAGTCCACGGAGCATCGGCGTGGTCGTCGCTGACCTTCAGGCGCCGCTCAGCCAGGGCCGGCGGCCCACGCGCGTGAGTACGGTGTCCCCGTACGACGACTGATCTTCAACGCATCAATTATCTAGAGCTCGCAGTCGCCACCGTCAGCACCGTCTCGATTAGGTGGCTGCCGATGCCCTGCCGGCGCCGCCGGGCAGGCACACACACGCTGTCCGTCACGCGGCCGGCTCGCCGTACAGAAACGACAGCAGCACGAAGCGCCGACCTGCCGTCACGTCGAGCACCTCGTGCAAGTGCGCACAAGAGAAGGCGAGCGCTGCGCCTGCATCGGGCCGGTAAAGCTGGTTGCCGTACTCCGGGAAGCGAAGCTGTCCGCCCTCATAGCCGTCGTTAAGGTTGAGCGTGAGCGCGAACACCCGGTGCATCGTGGACGGCGTCAGGTTGTCGCGGTGCGGCCGGAAGAAGCCGCCGGCAGCGGCGTCGTAGCAGGCGATCTTGAATCCCTCGAAGCGGGTCGCCCGGAACGCGAACGCCTTGGTGACCTCCGGCAGTACGCGGCGCCCGACCACCGACGAAAGCTCGCGCAGCAGCCGCGGGTCGCCGACCGTGTGGTCGCGACGCCGCTTGTAGCCAGCATCAAGCACCTCACCGGACCCGCGGGCCACGCCCGTGTCGATGCCGCCTTCCTGTTCCCACACCCGGATCAGCCGCTCGCAGTGGGCTGCGCTGAGGACGCGAGGGAGCAACAGCACCGGCGCCTGCGCCACCACCTCCACCGCAGGACCGCGGTACACCGCGCCGTCGAGCAGCGCGACAACCTGCTCTGCGAGGCGGTCGCCCAGCACGACGCCAACGACGCGCAGGTTCGGGTCGAGCACGACCGCGGTTAGTTCGCCAGCCGTCACCCCGTAGACGGCGGCGACCGTGCTCTCGGGGTCGGACCACACCGGAAGCCCGATGCCTCCAGCCGGCTCCTTCGACATGACGCAGAACAGCGCGACGTCCGCACGCCCGGCGAGCCGGTCGGCGAGGTCGACCAGTCGCGGGTCGAAGCGATCGCCGTTGAAGACCACCGCCGTGGGGCGACCACCGGCGTGGGCGTAGAAACGCGCAGGAACGCCAGCCGGACCGTTCAGGACGAAGTCGGCGGCGCGTTCCCCGACACCGAGCTGCCCTCGACGGCCCATCTGCACCTGATCACCTTGAATGAGAGGAACCCTACCTGCCGCGAGAGTCCGTCACACCACCAGTGTGAACACACCGGTCATGGTCTAGGTTCGTGGCACGGTGAACCGATCCGGGGAGGCACCACATGAGCAAGCCGATCGACTACGACGCGCCGCGCCGGGCTACGGTCGACCTCGACGAGGACAGCCCGAATGAACTCAAGATCCGCACCCCCTCGGTCCCGTCCTCCGACGACCCAGACGAAGCCGAGGCCGCCGGCAGTTTCGAGCCGGGTACGCCGGACCCTTCCGGCGAGGAACTTACCGCGGCAGTCATGCCGATGCGTTCCGACGAGTTCCGATGCTCGCGCTGCTTCCTGATTTACCACCGCACTCAGCGCGCCACCGGCCACGACATCTGTGACACGTGCTCCGGCCGATGACCAGCACCGCCCAGGCCCGAGCACGGCCCGGCCAGCGCCGGCATCGTCAAGGCATCAGCTCCCGCCACTCCGGACGACCACCCAGCCACGCCGTCGCAAGGATCACCGCCGACGCCTGCCCAGGGCACTGCTGTACCGTCGAGCGACCGCCGCTCCCGCCCGCCTGCGCCTCTACTTCCCACAGCTGGCCGTCGGTGCGTATATAGACGTCGCGGCGCCCGAACACCGTCCGATTTCCGTTCCACCAGTGGCGCTCGATTCTCACCAGCTCACCGTATAGCACCTCGCCCCCAGGGCAACACTGATGATCTTGCAATCGCGGCGGTGGTGACCTTCAGGTTCCGATCGGTCACGGTCACCGGTAGGCCCAGGCCGGGTTGATCGTGGTCGTGGTGACTAGCCCGGCCGACAGTGGCATGGAGGTCTCGAGGGCGAACCATCCGACCGGCAAGGTCGGCCTCGATCGCGGTCCGTGCCAGTGCTTCGACGAAGTGGGACTTGCCTGTGACGGCCCGGCCACGGCAACGTTCTTCGCCCGCTCCATTCCGCTGTTCCCGGCCACCGCCGGGTTGCGGATGGACCTTACGGCGCTTGGCTCGGCCCGACATCGCCCTCGCCGCCGTGGAGTGCCCGTTGTTGCGATCGCCGGTAAGTTCATCGGGACGTACCAGGGGCGAACCTTTTCCGTCTTAGCAGCTGGCAAGAGGTGGCGAGCGGCTACCCAAGGCAACGCACGACGCGTGGGCCGGTACCTTCGTTCCCCCAGCTAACCTCGCCCCGGCCGGCGCGATCGACACCGCGACCCAGCGCGGCGTGCCGAGAGGCGCTGGCGACCGTGCTCCGATTGAAATGCAGCGGGCGGTGCCGGAGAACCTATCCTTGCGCTGAGGCGAGTTCGACGTGACCGTGACGGGCTTGGCGACCGCGGTCCGACTGGTCGGCCTGGACCTCCCGCACAGGTGAGGATGCTTCGTCGTGTCCCGCCTAGGTCCTATGCTCCGCCCTGATCCGCCTGCCTCTCAAGGGCACCAAAGTCGCTCTCGGCCAGATTCGCCTGTTCTGGGCTCAACGTGCCATGCCGCACGCCGGCGATCCAACTCCGTAAGCGCCCCACCGAGATACCCTGATTTCGCTGCAGGTCATCGAGGATGCGCCCGACGCGACCAGGTGGGATGTCGCGGCGCGGTTCTTCGGCCACATTCAGTCGGGCGTCGAGCTCATCCAGATGGGCATGCTCCTCGGGATCAGGCTTGTGCCCCAGCCGATAGTTCACCACGGCTGCCACCCCTGCAGCCGCGAGAGCAGCGACGGCAACGCCCGCCAGCACCTTCGTAGTTGTCCTCGTCATGGCCGCTCCTCTCAGCGGGCAAATCAAACCGGCTGAGACCCGGCCCGCTCTAAGCCTAGGGCCGTCAGCGGATGGAGCTTACCCAACGCGGGCCGCCTCGGTTACCAGCGCGACGCCGCTGCCCGGTCAGTCATGTACATCACCGGCGTCACCGGGGTCAACAACACGATCGCGCTGCGCCAGGGCGAATCGGTGTCGGTGATGAAGACGGCAGTCAAGAAGGCGACCAACGCAACGTCGTGCTCGGCGCCCTGTCCGCGGCGGCCGGACGAATGAAGCGGGTGCGACGGCCATCGCCGACGGCAGCGACCGCGGCGTCCGTGCGCTGGACCACTCCTTGGGAGTGCGCGGCGGATCGCCGGAGTAGGGTGTTTGGTGACCAGCCGCCGACCAGCAGTTGCGTTCGACCCGGTCTCTGTCTTACGTCACCCGCCGTCGCGGCCTCACGGACCGTTCAGGTATCGGAGGCGGCCGCCCATGGTGTCGTCGCTGACGGCGCGGTGTCCGGATCAGGCGTCATGATGAACGCCGATCGCCGGATGCGGCTGTGGAGGCTGGTCGCCGAACACGCCCATGGTCGGCAGGTCGCGGTCGAGGACGTGTGCGCCGCGGTCAGGTCGGCGGTCGGCGTCGACCGGATCGCCGTGGCGGTGCAACTGGCCGCCACACCCTGGGAGACGCTGTACGCCAGCGATCAGATCGCCTTGGAACTGCGGGAGCTGGCGATGACCGTCGGCGAGGGCCCGGGCTTGGACCCACTCGCCAACGGCCCAACGCTGGTCGCCGACCTGACCGCCGCGGAGTGTCTGGCCCGCTGGCCGATGTTCGCGCCCGCGGCGGTAGATGCCGGGGTCCGGGCGGTGTTCGCGTTCCCGTTGCAGGTCGGCGCCGTGCGGCTCGGCGTCATGGACCTGTACCACGGCACGCCCGGAGAGTTGCAGCGCAGGCGACTGGCCGACGCGCTGCTGTTAGCGGACACGGCATGCGCGTTGCTGCTCGACGCGGCGCGACCCGGCGGGTCCGAAGTGGCCGGACGGTGGCCGGCCCGGGCCGGGACCGAGCACCCCGAGGTCCACCAGGCAACCGGCATGATCACCGTACAGCTGGGGGTGACCGCCGCGGTGGCCTTGATCCGGCTGAGGGCCTACGCCTACGCCCATGACCGCCGCCTGCACGACGTGGCCGGCGACGTCGTCGCCCGCCGCCTGCGCTTCGACCCCGAACCAGAGGGCGCCGCGGACGAACGAGGTGGATGATTCCACCGGCCTGATCCCAGCGCGGCTATCGGCGGCCCCGTACCGCAGGACTAATGTGTGCCGGGGGTGAATGAGATGGCCGAGGTCCAACTAGCCGACGTGTTCGTAGAGATGGCCGACACTCTCGTCGACGAATTCGACGTGATCGACTTCCTGCACGTGCTGACCCAGCGGTGCGTGCAACTGCTCGGCGTCTCGGCGGCCGGGCTCTTGTTGACCGACCAGCAGGACACGTTGCAGGTAGTGGCCGCTTCCTCCGAACGGACCCGGCTGCTGGAGCTGTTCCAGCTGCAGACCGACCAGGGACCGTGTGTGGACTGCTTCCGCACCGGCCAACCGGTATCCGTCGCCGACCTCACGGCCGCCGGCCGCTGGCCAGGGTTCGCCGTCGCCGCCGCCGAGGTGGGCTTCGCCTCGGTCCACGCATTACCCATGCGACTACGCACCGAGGTCATCGGCGCATTGAACTTCTTCGACACCAGCCGCGGTCCGCTTGATGGCGACAAGGTGCGGATCGGTCAGGCGTTGGCGGACGTGGCCACGATCGGACTGCTGCAGCAGCGCGCCATCCACCGCCGCGACGTCCTCACCGAGCAACTCCAGACGGCCCTGAACAGCCGCGTCCTGATCGAACAGGCCAAGGGTGTCCTCGCCGAACGCCTCCAACTGGACATGGACAAGGCATTCATGGTGCTCCGGAGCGAGGCCCGCAACCGCAACCGTCGACTATCCGAACTCGCCAAGGCCATCGTCGACGGCTCCGAACGGATCTCAGAGGCGAGCGATGCCGACCACTCGGGTTGACGACCACCAATCGAAGCAGACAGCGATCGCCTCGTCGCCGCGCACTGCCCTTGAGGGGCCCCGTGGTCAGGCAACGCGCGTTGGGGCGACGCGGTCAGGAGACCGACCAGTAGGCAACCCGTTCCGAGGTCCGCACCCGGGGGACGTCGGGCCGTGCGGCCCAGGTGCTGCGGACAGCCGCCAAGCAGCAACCCGAATCCCGCACAGCCGAGCAGACCACCCGTCGGGCGTCGTCAACCGCCTGGCCCGGTGACGCCGCGCGGGGGGCGCCGCGGGGATGGCGGCAAGAGTGCCCCGTGCGCCGCATCGGGTCGGTCGGATCGACCGCCCACGCCATCGCGCTGGGCGCTGCGGCTCTCGGTAGTGCGGGGTGGGACGACGAGGAGGTCGAGCTGGTCGCCGTGTTCGGTGCTGGCGATGGCCAGGGCGGCGGAATCGACACTTGCGAACCGTTCGCTGATCGCCGCCCGGGCAGCCGCCGGCACCGTCGCGGAATGGTAGTCTGTCGAAGATTGCCGCTCCGGTCCCCGGCGGCGCGTCCACCGGCCACTGAGACGCACCGGAGCGGCACATGATCGAGGCATTGGCGCCTGCGCGTACCGCCACCACGGCCAACGGTGGCGATCGTCTGCACGAACTCGTCGCTCGGATCGCGACCGGCGACAGAGCGGCCTTCCGATGTCTGTACGCCTTTCTGGCCATGCCGGTCTGGCGCGAGGCCGTCCGCGCACTGCCCCAGCCAGCCGACGCCAGAGCCGTGACGCGGTCGACGTTCGTCGAGGTGTGGCACCTGGCCGGCCACCACGTCGACCACTCCGGGATCGACACGCGTGCCTGGATCGCGGCGATTGCCGCCCGTCGGGTCGACGACCGGCTCCGCACCTCCACCACGCCATGCCCAGTCCTTGGCGACTACGACAGCCACACGCACCGCGAACTCGCCGCGCTGCTGGGCGCTGGCCACGCCACGATCCGAATCGGCCCCGCGACCTTCACCCGCGTCGACCACCTCAACCTGGACCTCACCACCTGACCGCAGACCGCCGTGCAACCACCTAAGGGTGTCGACCCCTCGGCGGTCCGCGATGCCGAACCAGACGTCATGCCGGCCGCAGCGGTCGCCCCGGCCCGATCGAGCGGCGGTACCGTACGCCCGACGACCCGGGCCGGGCGCAGCGGCGTCGTCACCACGATCTCGCCTCCGGCCGTTGCGGCCGAGAGTCACCGGCGCGAGTGCTCCGGCGCAACGCCCCGGTCGGATCAGGTACGCAGCGACAGGGCCGCCAGGTCCATACCCAGCATCTACAGCATCGCGTTCTTGACGATGTCGATCGACGCGGGCAGCTCCTAATCGACGCAGTCGGCCCTACCAGGACGCGGTCGCCGAGATCCAGCACATGACAACCCGAGGCCAGTAGTGGGTGCTAGATATCCAGGCCTGTCTCGACACGATCGGCCACCTCGCGTTGATGGACAGGGTACGGGCTCGGATCAAGCTGGCGGGTTGTAGGAAACATTGGCAAGGAGCGGAATCACGGCCGAACTGCCGATCGGCGCGTGGCGGCGGGTCGTTCGTCCCTGTGGCGCTCGGCGCAGGTCTGGGACGGTCGAGACAGGAGCACCATCTCGTGTCGGATGCCTGCAATGGAGGCCATGATGACAGTCATCGCGCCGGCGCGCCGCCCACTCGTCGCCGCTCGACGCGTCGGCTACGTCATCGCCGCCGCGATCAACGCGGCGCTGATGTGTGCCATCAACGTCTGGCCAGGCTGGCAGGCTGCGCCGTTCCTCACCGAAGACACCCACCGGGTGCTGGGCCTGGTCAACCTCTCGCTGGCGGCAAGCCTCATCATCAACATGATCTTCCTCGTCTCCGACCTTCCGCCGGTGAAGGCGCTCGGTGACCTGGTGACGACGGGCATCGGTCTGGCCGTACTCGTACGGGTCACGCAGGTGTTCCCGTTCGACTTCGACGACTCCTCGTTCGATTGGGTCCTGCTCGTCCGGGTCGTGTTGGTCGTCGGTATGGCCGGCGCCGCGGTGGGGGTGGTCGTCCAGTTCGTGACGCTGGTACGTCGGCTCCTCGACCGCGCAGCGCGGGCCGAACGCGGGGCAGGGCGTTGAGTTCACGGTCCGGGCCGAAAGAGGAGGTCGGCACGCCGACCCTGGCTGACGTGTTCTGGCCGTACCACCTTGGCGAGTGGGCGGGCTGACATCATGGACGCGCTGCGCGTCGAAGGGCTGTACAAGCGGTACGGCGCGACCACCGCGGTGAACGGCGTCGATCTGGTGGTACCCGAAGGTGAGATCTTCGGCATCCTGGGCCCCAACGGCTCCGGCAAGACCACGACGGTGGAGTGCGCGTACGGGCTGCGAGCCGCTGATGCCGGACGGATCCGGGTCTTCGGCGCCGATCCGCAGTCCGATCCCGACCGGGTCGGCCGGCTGGTCGGGACCCAGTTGCAGGACTCCGCGCTACCGGACCGGATCACCGTCGGCGAGGCGGTGCATCTGTTCGCCGCCGTCGCAGGCGGCCCGGTGGACGAGGCTCGGGTACTGGTCAAGTGGGGCCTGACCGGCAAGCGCCGCGCCAAGTTCGGCAGCCTGTCCGGCGGGCAGCGGCAGCGGTTGTTCGTCGCGCTGGCGCTGCTCGGCCGGCCCCGTCTGGTGTTCCTGGACGAGATGACGACCGGGCTGGACCCGGGTGCCCGGCGCGAGGTGTGGCGACTGGTCGAGGAGATCCGGCGCGAGGGTACAACGGTGGTGCTGGTCACCCACTTCATGGACGAGGCCGAGCGGCTCTGCGACCGGGTGGCGGTCATTGTCAACGGCCGGGTCCGCGCGGTGGGCACGCCCGCCGGTCTGGTCGGCCAGTACGGCGGCGGGCTGCGGGTACGGTTCACCGCGCCGCTAGACCTGGACCGCGCGAAGCTCGCCGTCCTGCCCGGCGCCACCAGCGTGGACCGGCACGGTGAGGTGTGCGAGGTACGCGGCCACGGCGCACTCGTCACCGCGCTCGGACACCAGCTGACCATCGACGGCCACGGCGACGTGGAGCTGCACGTACACCCGGCCAGTCTCGAGGACGCCTACGTGGCCATTGTGGGCGCGGCGACGGAGGTGAGGTGAGGTGATGCGTGCCGTACGCGCGCTGTCCTGGATCGAACTCAAGCTGTTCCTGCGCGAGCCGGTGACCGTGGTGTTCACCCTCGCGCTGCCGCCACTCGTGCTCTACGTCCTGGCGCAGGTGTTCGGCAACACGCCCAACCCCGCGGTGTACGGCGGCGCCGGCCCGGTGAACTACTACGTGCCCGCGTACATCGGGCTGGTCGCCGCGTCCCTCGGGCTGATCGGGCTGCCGGTGCACCTGGCCGCGTACCGCGAACGCGGTGTGCTGAGACGGTTCCAGGCTGCCCACGTGTCGGTACCGGCGCTGCTCGCCTCGCAGCTGTTCGTCCTGTTCGCTGGCGTGGTCGCCGGCTCGGTCATTCTGGTCGCGCTGGCTCGGGTGAGCTACGCCGTGGCGTGGCCGGTCAGCTGGCTCGGCGTGGCGTTCAGCCTGATGCTTGGCATCCTGACGTTCGCAGCGACTGGGTTCCTGCTCGGGGTCGCGCTGCCCACCACCCGGGCGGCGCAGGGTATCGGCATGCTGCTGTGGTTCCTCATGATGATGGTGTCCGGCGCAGGGCCACCGCCCGAGGTGCTCAGCGCAACGCTGCGCGCGGTCGCCACCGCCACGCCACTCAAGCACGTCATCATCGCGCTCCAGGACCCTTGGCTGGGCCGGGGCGTCAACTGGACCGAGACGCTGATCATGACCGGAGTCCTGCTCGTCGCGTCGGCACTCGCCGTACCCGCGCTACGCCGCCGTACCTGAACCATGGGTGAGCCGGGCGAGCGCGGAACGAGGCGAGGTAGGAAGAGGTTCGGGTCGATGAATCATCGCGGCCCGAAAGCAGGTGCGCCCGGGTGGGCACGCGGGTCCCCGCCCAGGACCGGGCATGGTGGCCATCAGCTCGCCGACTCGGGAGCGGCGCGCGCGGCCGGCCGGCCAGGCGCCGGCCCGATGGCCACCGGCGCAGCTCGATGCGCAGGATCCGGTGCCTCCGTCTCGCGGTGGCGGCGCAGGATCGCCGAGTAGCCGCGCTCGGCCGCGCTGTCCCCGGCGCCGGTGTCGTCGCCGGCCGCGGCGGCCAGGTCGCCCGGCACGCCCTGGACGACCAGCCGCCCGGCGTCGATGAGGACCACGTCGGTGCAGGCGGCCGCCACGTCCTCGACCAGGTGGGTCGAGACCAGCACGCAGGTGTCGGTACCGAGCTCGCGCAGCAGCGCCCGGGACTGCAGGCGATCAGGTCCAGCCCGGCGGAGTCCCAGCCGACATGTGCCGCCTTGGGAGGTATATACCGAAGGCCCTGAACGTGGCCGTATGAGACCGCTGATGGGAGTAGCTCGGTGGTGCTCGGTCCCTGACCCGCGCGGGCCCGGGCCAGTCCCGGAAGGCCGTGCGGGATTGCGCGTATGGTCCGCGATCACGGGGAAAAGCGTTCTAGGCTAGGCAAGAGGGGCGGCGTGCCGCTGTCGACCTGGCACAAAGTCCGGGCAGCGCCTTCACCCAGGATGCCCCTCGCGAGGCAGGAGCCGGGGCATGCCGTTTGTCGCGGTATGAGGGCAGAAAGTCCGGCTCGACCTCCAATGAGCTCAAAACGGAAAGGGGGCCCACATGGCTGTCAAGACCGAAGCGCCAGCGGGCGTTGCGGGGATCCGGCCGTTCACGATAGAGATCCCCGAGGCGGAACTCAAAGCACTGCGTGCGCGCATCCCGGCCACGCGCTGGCCCGAAAGGGAGATCGTTGCAGATCAGTCGCAGGGGGTGCAATTGGCGACGATCCAGGCACTCGCGCGCTATTGGGAGACAGAGTACGACTGGCGCAAGGTCGAGGCGAGACTGAACGCCCTACCGCAGTTCGTGACCGAGATCGACGGGCTGGACATCCACTTCATTCACGTTCGTTCGAAACATGACGA
Source organism: Micromonosporaceae bacterium (assembly GCA_016880465.1). Classification (GTDB taxonomy): domain Bacteria; phylum Actinomycetota; class Actinomycetes; order Mycobacteriales; family Micromonosporaceae; genus EFPC-2. Next base: position 3,014 of record JAEHDK010000059.1, on the reverse strand, counting down.
TGCGTTGCCGCTCATCGTCACGCACGGATGGCCCGGCTCGGTGATCGAGCAGCTGAAGATTGTGGACCCACTTACCAACCCCACGGCACATGGGGCGAGCGCATCGGACGCTTTCCACCTGGTGATTCCATCGATCCCCGGCTTTGGCTTTTCCGGCAAGCCGACCACCACCGGCTGGGGCCCCGACCGCATCGCACGTGCCTGGTCAGAGCTGATGACACGCCTTGGATATACGCGATATGTGGCGCAAGGCGGCGACTGGGGAGCGCTTATCACGGATCTGATGGGGTTGCAGGCGCCTCCGGAGCTGGTCGGCATCCACACCAACATGCCTGGTACGATTCCACCCGACATTGACAAGCTCCTCCAGTGCGATATCACCGGAGCGAACAACGCACTCGGCTCACTGCCTTCCAATCTCTCAGACGACGAAAAGCGCGCCTGTGAGCAGGCGGACTTCTTTTATAAGCACATCGCCTACGCCCTCATGATGGGAACACGCCCGCAGACGCTAACCGGGTTAGCGGACTCCCCCGTCGGTCTCGCAGCCTTCATGCTCGACCACGACGCGCGTAGTCTGGAGCTGATCTCTCAGTCGTTTGCCGCACAACCCCGGGGCCTTACGCGAGACGATGTGCTCGACAACATCACGCTCTTCTGGTTGACGAACACAGCGATCTCCGCGGCTCGTATCTATGCGGAGAACAAGTACTCCTTCTTCGCCGCCAAAGGCGTCTCCATCCCGGTTGCCGTGAGCGCCTTCCCGGATGAGCTCTACCAGGCCCCGCGGAGTTGGGCAGAGCAGGCGTATCCCAATCTCATCCACTACAACAAGCTCGACAAGGGCGGGCACTTTGCGGCCTGGGAACAGCCGCAACTATTTTCAGAGGAGCTTCGCGCCGGCTTCCGGTCGCTTCGCTAGGTGCCCGTGTTTGAACCTCTGCAGGGGCCACGTCGTCCTCGTGGACTTCTGGACGCCGACGTGCATCAACTGGCTGCGCCAGGCGCCAGGAGCCGTACGTCCGGGTTACTAAGAGAACTCAGTCGCGACGGCGCTCGCCTGGCGGTCCTCATTCTGGTGTACAGCCCGGCCGCCCGCACGTGCTGTCCTCCGATGGTCGACGAGGCTCTTGCCTTCCGACGGCGCGTGAAACTGACCCCGTGTGCCGTGGGCCGCGTTAGCAGCCGGTGGTGCGTGCGCTGCCGGCGACGCGGGCCAGTGCGGCCGAGGCGTCGGAGGCGAGCTGGCGCACCAGATCGGTGGCTGAGTCGACCTCGTTGATGAGGTCGATCGCGTCGCTGCACCATATCGAGATCGCATCGGTGTCGATGTCGTCGACGGCCCGGTTGTAGGCCCGGAGTGCTTCGTGGTCGTCGGCGAGTTCCTCTTCCCGGTCGCGCCAGCGGTCGACGTAAGCGTTGCGCAGCACGCGCGCGGTGTACTTTGCCGGCCATCCGGAGCCGCGGGCGATGTCCAGCACACGGGTGCGCTCGGTGTCCGCCCCATGCCCGCTGATGATCGCCTTGCTGACCTGGGCGGGCACGATGGCTTCGTGGCTGGCCTGGAAGCGGGTGCCGATCAGGGCACCGGCGGCGCCGAGTGCGAGCACGGCCGCGAGACCGCGGCCATCGGCGATGCCGCCGGCGGCCAGTACCGGAGTGGGCGCGGCGAGGTCGACGACGATCGGGACGAATGGCAGCGTTGCTCGTCGACCGCCGTGGCCGCCGGCTTCGCTGCCTTGCGCGACGATCAGGTCGGCTCCGACGTCCACGGCACGCTGCGCTTCTTCGAGGTCGGTGACCTGAATGATCAGGGGGACGTCGGCGGCTCGTACCCGTGCGGCGAAGGGACCGGGGTCGCCGAAGGACAGCATGACAGCATGCGGGTGCTGACCTAGCGCCCACATCATCGTGTCGATGTCGATCGCCCAGGTCAGAAAGCCGACTCCCCATGGCTTTCCGGTCCGCGCCCTCACGATCGCTAGTTCGCGCTCCAGCCACCCCCGGTCACCACGCCCGCCACCCACCAGACCGAGGCCGCCGCCATCGGACACGGCTGCCGCCAGCGCACCACCGGCCGAGCCCCCCATCGGAGCAAGGGCAATCGGATGCTCGATGGACACGAGGTCGGTAAAGGGCGTGGACAACGACATGAGCACATCATGCGCCCTTATCGCCGCCAGATGTCGCGGCGGTAGACCCAACCAGCCCAGCCCCGAAGAAACCGAGGCTCCCCCGAAACCCTCGCCGTCCAACTGGCCTGGGCAGAAGCCGCCGCCTAGATCAACAAGACTGCGAAGGTTGAGTAGAGGACATGACCGCCCATGTACCGACCATCGGGGCCGCACCTACTGCAGCGCGTCTGTTACCTCGCTGTTAGGTGGGTTGGCTCAGGCTGGGGGTCCAGCGGTCGCTTGGAGCGTGCTGTGCGCGTGCTGGTTGTCGAGGACGAGCGGACTTTGGCCCGTCGGGTGGCCGAGGGGTTGGGCGATCCGCCGCTGATCGAGACGCTGGTCGGCGTCGGGTACGTGATCCGGTGAGCGGCGGGTTGCGGGTGCGGACCCGGCTGACGCTGCTGTATGCTGCGCTGTTCCTCGTCGGCGGAAGCCTGCTGGTGACCGGCATGCAATGGTCGATGCGGGACCTGCTGTTCGCCGACATCTCCGCGCGGGTGCCCGATCTGGCGGCGCTGAAACAGGACGGGGAGGGCGGCGTCGAGCTGGCTCGCGAGCAGCTTCGAAGCCGCGCCGAGCAAGGGCTCGCGTGGAACGCCGCGGCCGGGCTGGCGGCCGTGACACTGCTGTCCGGAGCGGCGGGGCGCGATGATGTCCGGGCGGCTGCTGGCCAGGGTGCGGCGAGTGACCGATGCGGCCCGGGCGGCCAGTGCCAGCACTCTGGGTCGACGGTTGAACCTGCCCGGCCCGCGGGATGAGATCAAGGAGCTGGGCGACACGTTCGACGCGATGCTGGCCCGCCTGGACGAGGGGTTCGAGGCGCAGTGGCGGTTCGTCGCC